>CANIMM010000001.1 GCA_947468255.1 Chitinophagaceae bacterium
ATGCAAGTAAACACCAAATGGATTATCGAAATTTAATTTTAATAAACCCAATGCATTGTCACAACCAGTACTTTGACGGATAAGATAGGGGAAGAACTTTGCACTCAGTGATTTCCAATCAATGGAATATGGATCAAGGATGGCTCCTTGCTTATTTAAAATTTGATAGTTGCCAGTTTGAATATATGCAGGATTACGCTTAATTAGAGGCAATAACTCCTTGGTAGCAATGCTATAGGGCACATGCCAATATGGATAGAGTACAACCTCCTTTATTATACTGCAAAGTGTGGGTGTAGGAGTTGATTTTTTCCCAACAATCATTTTCATTTCAAGTGATACAGCATTATTTTGATACACTTTTAAATTTGCAGCGGGAATATTAACAAGAAATATAGTTTGTCTTTGAGTAGCACAAGATAACCATCGATAGTAGTTTAATGAAAGAACCAACTGCTTTAATCTAACTTCGATAGGAATATTTAATTCTTTAAGAAGATTATTTCGCAATACCCCATCAGGAAATAGGTTAAATTGCAATTGCGCTTCTTTTATTTTTAATCTAAGAATGCTATCTGTTAAAATAAAATGATCAGATTCGATGAAACCCAGTTGGTAGAGTTTTGAAATAAGAGAAAGGTTATTTGCAGTAACGATTCCTTTTGTTACAGTTATTTCCTTGAAATCAGTTGCAGCTAGCATTGCCAAGTACCTTCGAATTTCAAATTGCATCAAATTAATTTCCGGTAAGGAGGGCGAAAGTTGAGTAATTAAATTAGAAATATTATTATGAAGAATATGCTCAGCTAATAGTTTAGGAACATTTCTATAGCTAGTATCAATTTTAAAGCCATTAAACCCCAAATTTGGCCTAGAATTTCCATAAGCAATATCACTGAAAAAATGAATTGCTGATACACTAATTAGAATATCAGATTGAATTGAGTCCAAATTAAACCCTGTTTTTCCCTGGTCATTTAAAATTGAAACTGAAGAAATAATAGGATAATCTGATTCACGGAGGCCAAGAGCTGTAGAAAACATAAGCACCTTTTTTAAAGCTAGGTAGTTGACTTGGTTTTCCTTCTTTACCCAAGCTGTTTGATATTGAATTTGAGTGTAAAAATCCTTTACGTCTTTATTTAAAATTTTATTAGCCAAAATATAATCACGTACCAGATTAGGAGTAAGCTGAGGGTAAAGGGCTAAATTCCAGATACTAAAAATCAAAACAAATATTGTTCGTTTCACTTGTGGGTATATCAACTATTTTGCGTATTTTCTATGAGGTAATTATTAAAATTGTATTTTAAAATACCAAATTGCTTTTCAGTGGCATTAATATTATTTCGAAAACGCCTAAATCTCCTATTTGTATTTTTAAAAAAAACATCCTCCTTAAATATAATATTTTCAAGCAAATTTTCTAGTTCACTGATTTCGTTGCGTAGCAATAAAAACAAGTCATCTTCTTTTATTATTTTACTATAAAAGTGTTCAACTTCATCTAATAAATTATTGTCAAATTTATTTTTTAGTACCGATGCAAGTCTTATTTTTAAGTGAATATTTTCTTCGATCATAAAACCCAATAACCTTTTCCAGGTATCTATTTCATATTGTAATTGTTTCAATTTAAAATCTGGGATATCATCCAGTTTTATATGACTTGTATTAGATAAATTTTCTTGCATAAGAGAGTACTAATTGATTTTACATAATTCGAAAATATTGTAAATAAAATAATTTTGATATTACTTTAGTCATCAGATGTAATGATATTAGTCAAGGACAAAACGTTCATTTATTGAATGCTTACTATTGATTTATCTAACTAGTTTTGGATAAATTCGATATTTCCGAATTTTTAATAAAACTTTTCAACAAAAAAAAAGGTTTCACTCATTTACAATAAGCTTGCATTTTATTGAAATAAAATTTAATATATGCTATATTAAAAATGCCCACCAATTTACAAAGGGGGCATTTTGCAAATTCATTCAGCTACTAATTACTTGACCGATATATGTTTGCTGATTGCTGTTTTTTTAGCTTCTTCTTTTTTGGGTAAGACAAGTTTTAACAGTCCGTCTTCATAGTGGGCCTCAATTTTTTCCTTGTTCACTTCATCAGGAAGAGTAAAGCTTCGTTCAAATGAAGAATAACTATACTCTCTTCGAGTATACTTTCCCTCCTTTTCCTCTTTTTTATCCTCTTTTTCACTACTAATGGTAAGCAAATTTCCATCGATATCAATATTGAAATCATCTTTCTTTAAACCTGGTGCAGCCAATGATACTTGGTAATCATCCTTTTGCTCTGTAATATTTACAGCGGGTATGCTCATTACCCTACTAGATAATCCACCATCAAACCATTCGTTCCAAGGTTTAAAAAAATCGTCAAATACAGACGGTACACGTTCTGTTAATTTAGCTAATGCTGAAGTTGCCATAAGTCCTCCTTTTTTATTGTGAATTGATAATTTGTTTGATTAACAAATGTATTTTTAATATAAAAAAAAACAAAAGACATTGGTCAGTAGTATAACTGAGATTGGTCAGTGTAAAAAATCAGTAAAGAAATACCTGCTTTTAAGCTAAATGAAAATTCTATAAAACTTATTTTCTTATCATTCTGATTTTGCTTTTAGGCTTAATTTTCAACTTCATTATTTTGTTGATGCTGATATAATAACCAATACTAATAATGAATAAAAAATACAATTGACAACCAAATATGGATTATTCATTTTAATTTAATTGTAATATTGCCTTTTCTAATTTCATTCCTACTTCTTCGGCAATATCCTGTAGTTTTTTATTTTTAATGGATTGCATAGAAGCTGATGGATCTATGGCAGAAACTTCTATTATTCCGGATGCTTTCTCCTGAACAATTACATTGCAAGGCAGCATAGTTCCAATTTTATCTTCCGCTAACAAAGCCTGGTAGGCAAATGGAGGGTTGCAGGCTCCCAAAATTGTATAATTATGAAAGTCAACTTGTAGTTTTTTTTGCAAGGTGGCTTTCATGTCAATTTCGGTTAAGATACCAAACCCTTCTTCTTTCAAACTCTCTTTTATCTTTTCTATTGCATTTTCGAAACTGCAGTTGATTGTTTGGGTAAAATAGTATTTTTTTATATTGGGCATCCTGAATGATTTAAATTTTCTTATTGATGGCTATTTCTTTTTCATTTCCATATTGCATTTTTTACATTTCCCTGCTTGATCGCTTTTCTCATTAGGGTGCATTGGGCATTGATACAATTTCATAACTTCCGATTTCATTATTTCTTTTTTTGATTGCACCAGATCCATATTGCATTTAGGACATTTCCCTGGGTTAACACTCACTACATCCGGATGCATCGAGCAACAAAATTTACTTCTTTCTGACTTTACCCCACTACTTCCAGTTGATTTAGCACTTGAATCCTGACCATACCCTACACATGAAATAATTGTTAAAATCGCAATTAGTATAATTTTATTTGTTTTCATTTTATTTTAATTGAATAGTTAAAAAAAGGGATTTTATTTTATAAAAATTAGCCCTCAATCCTTGTATATAAATATCTTTTTTTGAAATGTATTTATTGAAGGAAAAGGGTTTAAGCTTATGCAATTAACTTAATTTCTCTTAGTAAGGAAATGACAAACTGCATGAATTTTAATGATATTAATCAGATATTACTTCTGATTCAATTCACCCAATACGTAATTATTAATAGGCATACACTGACCAATATCAGTTTATTAATTTAGAAAGGTCTTTCACTTGCATCGTTATTTGTTTTATTTTAACCTATAATATGATGGAGCTGTATTGTAAACATCAACTGCCTTCCATTTTACAAATACTTTGCTTTATTATTTTTATTAAAAAAAATATACTCATTAAAAATTATCCATTAGAATCACTATTGATCATTCGCTACTTTCTGAAAAATTTTATCCGTCTAAATTAAAATTAAAATTAAGTAATTTGATTTACTCTTTATTTAAAAATTTTACATGAACTGGCACAAGTTAAGTATTCAAGAAGTATTTGAAATACTAGGTACCAATCAGCAGGGTATACATTCGGCAATGGCTGAAGAGAAGTTAATTGAATATGGTCGCAATGAATTAGATACTGGGAAAAAGAAAAATATTGCTATTCAATTTTTAGAACAGTTTAAAGACCTGATGATTATTATTTTATTGTTTGCAGCATTGATCTCAGGTTTCATTGGTGACGTTGTTGATACCATTGTTATTGTAATAATTGTTTTGCTGAATGCTATTGTAGGTTTTTTTCAGCAATATCGAGCTGAAAAAGCAATGCAGGCATTGAAGCGAATGACCGTTCCACAATCAAGGGTGATGCGTAATGGGGTGCTTAGCTTTTTGCCGGCTAACGAATTGGTTGTAGGAGATATTGTTTTGCTTGAATCCGGAAATGCTGTTCCAGCTGATATCCGCCTTATTGAATCAATCAATTTAAAAATAGAGGAAGCGGCACTTACTGGTGAATCCCTTGCGGTTGATAAAATTACTCAACCGCTCACTATAGGTGACCTGTCATTAGGTGATAAAATCAATATGGCCTTTAAAGGTACTTTTGTAACCCATGGTAGAGGTACTGGCGTGATAATAGCTGTAGGAATGCAAACCGAATTAGGTCGAATTGCCAAAATGTTGCAGGAAAATGAGTTACTCACACCCCTTCAACAAAGGATGGTTGTTTTTAGTAAAAGGTTATCTTTTCTTGTTTTATTTCTATGTATTTTGTTTTTTACTGTAGGCTGGTATCGAGGAGAGGAACTTTCGAAAATGGTATTAACTAGTATCTCGCTCGCAGTTGCAGCCATTCCAGAAGCATTACCAGCCGTTATTACCATTTCATTGGCCCTAGCTGCAAGGAAAATGATTCAATTCAATTGCCTTATCAGAAAATTGCCTGCTGTAGAAACCTTAGGTTCAGTAAACTATATCTGCACTGACAAAACAGGTACGCTTACCAAAAATAGTATGCAGGTGGAACAAGTGTATCTAAATGGACAATTGTTTGATAAAAATAATTTTACGCAGATGGCGCAACAAAATAGTGCAGATTTGTTGCTACAAGCCATTTATTTAAACAATAACATTATTGAGGATAAGGATAAAAACTATATTGGAGACAGTACAGAGAAAGCGCTAAAAGAATTGGTGAGAGACAACAAAATGAAGGTAGTAGAATTGCCTCGAGTAGCAGAAATTGCTTTTGATGCTGATCGAAAACTGATGACTACTTTTCACCCCTATAACAATCAATTCGTTTCATTTACTAAGGGTGCACCTGATTTGTTACTCAAAAAATGTTTATTGGTTGATCAACCTACTATTTTGCATCATATAGATGAAATGGCCTTGAGAGGTTATCGGGTATTAGGATTTGCTTGCCGTTTTTGGGATACACTGCCAACAAAGTTAGATGCAAATTTGCATGAATCAGGGCTTAATTTTTTAGGGTTAACCTCAATGATTGATCCTCCTAGAGAAGAAGTAATTGATGCCGTAGCAGAATGTAAATCAGCTTCCATTATTCCGGTAATGATAACAGGAGATTATCCAATTACAGCAAAAACAATTGCTTCAAGAATCGGAATTATCAATAGCGAAAAGGACCTAGTAATGACAGGACAGCAGCTATCAATTGTAGAGGAAGATCATTTACTATCTATAATCGAATCTATTAAGGTGTACGCAAGAGTTTCTCCCGAACAAAAATTGTATATTATTAAAATGCTTCAAAAAAAAGGTCATTATGTTGCTATGACCGGGGATGGTGTCAATGATGCTCCTTCTTTAAAAAGAGCCAATATAGGAATTGCAATGGGTATTACTGGTACAGATGTATCAAAGGAAGCCGCTCATATGATTTTGCTGGATGACAATTTTGCTACCATCATAAAAGCTGTAAAAGAAGGGCGAAGAATTTATGACAATATCCTAAAGTTTATTAAATACCTAATGACAACCAACTCTGGTGAACTGTGGACCTTACTGATAGGTCCATTAATCGGTCTGCCAGTCGCATTATTGCCGATTCACATATTATGGATTAATTTGGTATCTGATGGATTACCTGCGATTGCGTTGTCATTCGAAAAGGAAGAAAAGGGAATTATGAATAGGCCCCCTCGACCTTCCCGTCAAACTGTATTTGCAAACGGAAGGGGAATACATATAATTTGGGTGGGCATGTTAATGGCAGGCATAGCATTATTTATACAGACATGGGCTATTGAAAAAGGGTTTCATTGGCAAACTATGGTATTTAATGTTATTTGCCTTAGTCAGATGGGGCATGTACTGGCAATTCGATCAGATAATCAATCAGCATTTTCAAAAAATTCATTTTCTAATCCTTTCTTATTAAGTGCAGTTATATTAACTATTTTGCTTCAGTTTATTGTTACCTACAGCTCAATTTTTCATCCTATATTCCATACAGAAAATTTATCAATAACGGAATTAATTACAGTTATTGTAGCATCTTCAATTGTTTTTTTAGGAGTAGAAATTGAAAAAAGGATTTTAAAAAAAAAATTGAAATAGGCTTATACTAAAAACGAATACTATTTGATTTGAAAATTTAACTTCCTGCTGACATTAAAATTTTAATCGCTATAGAGTTGTTCATAATACTCAGTAGCCATCCTATTACTGTCAAATTCAGGTAAAATGTCTTTTAATCCATTTTTTACAATTTCTAGCCATCTATTTGGGAAATCATAATACATGGGTAAGACTTCATTTTCTAGTAATTGATATAAACTTGCAGCATCCATATCATCCTGTATATGTTCAGGAAGATTAATGTCGCAAGGGGGAATAATAAAGGAATTAATTTTATCCCTGGCAAATTCCGGAAACCATCCATCAGGCAGTCCTACATTGACAGCGCTATTCATTGCAGCTGCCATTCCACTGGTTCCAGAAGCTTCGTGGGTCATACGCGGCACATTCAGCCACACATCTGCACCTTGCTTTAATAATTTGGAAAGCTTTATTTCATATCCAATAAGGATAGAGCAGTTAGTATAGGTTTTGCAAATATTTACAATTTTATCAAATACACCAATAGCAGGATAATCCATGGGGTAAGGCTTTCCAGCCCAAATAATTTGAACAGGTCTTTCTATATTAGTTACTAAACGGTGAAATCTTTCCATATCATGGAAAAACAAATCCGGTCTTTTATATCCAGAAAACCGCTTGGCAAAAACAATGGTACATACTTTAACATCATATATTTCTCCACATTGATCTGCCACCACTTCAAAAAGATATTGTTTTCCAAGTTGTTTCTTTTTAAGTAATGCTTCATCATTATTAGTAGACAAAGCATGGTACATAGTATCGTCATGCCAGTAATTATAATTTTGAGCATTTGTTATTGAAATTACTTTGCAAATACTTTCGTTTTCCGACCAAATTTTGCAAAGGGTTTGTTGATGCAATTTTGAAACCCCATTTGCTTTTTTTGATAAAAGAAGTGCTGTTAAAGTATGATTTAGTTCGTCGTTGGATGATTGAGTAATTGCTTTTACTTCAGTCATTGGAATATCACAAAAGAATCCCATTTTCTCAAGCAAACTTAAGCTTGTTTTCTGGTTGCCCGCTTCTTCTGGGGTATGATTGGTAAAGACTAACTTTTTTTTAACGGCATCTGCATTTTTATATTTATTGTATAAATAAAATGCCAGTGGCAAAGCGTGTGATTCATTTAAGTGATAAATGTCAGGCTCCCACTTAATAGCCTCCAGTAATTTAACTCCACCTTCACCAAGTAATATGGCAGATGCGATTCTTGTTTCTGGATTTGCATCATACAACTTATCAGAAATTGTTTTGGCTAGATAATCATTTTCCGGCAAATCGGTAGTAAGCAAAAAAAGGGGTGCAGTATTGAAAATTTCAGGAGGTAAATAAAAAGCTGTAACCCAAACGTCATGCCTTGAAACTTTAATGGTGAATTTTAAATTGGTAGGCACTAGAAATCCGTAATTTTTTTCTTCAAACAATACGTCCATGGTTTGATCTTGTTTCCGAACTTGGTCGTAATATCCATACTTCCATAATATACCTATTCCAATGAAATTTTGCCTTAATTCAAATGCACTTCTTAAATGGGATCCTGCTAAAAAACCTAGACCACCAGCATAGATTTTTAAGGGCTGGCTTATCCCATATTCCATACAAAAATAGGCTACCCTTTTTTGAAAGGAAGGATTAATTGAATAAGGTGGGGTGAATGTAAATTCCATTAGCTTAATTTAGTTACTATTTTTATTTAAAATATAAAATACTTAAAATTTTCCTTATTGACTTATGAGTGAAAATTGTATAAATACAACTACCGCTTACGTGCCAAATGATTTGACAACATTACATTGATACAGGAATCATTGAATTCTTGTAATAATTTTTTTTTGTTTTCATCTGATTCATTCAATTCGTTATCTATATTATTTAATTCAGCAACTTTTCTTGTTACCACCTTCCTGTCTTTTCTTAAAACACCCTCGTTTTCTTCCTTTTTTTTATCCCTAAATTCTAATTCATTTTTATTAACTGAAGTCCTTAGGTCTTTATCCTTTTTATATAAATAAGATTTAGGTCTTTTGGTCGATCCAACCATTTTTAATTTCGAACTGCCTTTTTCTTTAATTAGCACTGTTTGATCCGGCTTCGTTTCCATTGTATTATTTTTTATTGTATCTATTTAAAAAATTGCATCCGCTGTAATTTTTTCTACTGTTGATTCTATATTCAAATATTTTTCAGTCCGTTTACCTAATATACTTTCAAGGTCTTCCTTAAAAATCACCTCTTTTTTAAGAAGGAGTTCTGCTACAGATTTCAAAGAAGTTTTATTTTGTTGTAATAATTTTATTGTGCGTTGGTAGGCTTCGCTAACCAATTTTCTTACTTCATCATCTATCAATTTGCCAGTTTCTTCACTATATGGTTTTTGAATACCCATGTCCCGCTGTCCGGTAGAATCATAAAAACTGATATTTCCTATAATTTTATTGAAACCATAATACATTACCATCATATATGCCTCTCTAGTAACTTTTTCTAAGTCATCGATTGCCCCTGAAGAGACTTCGCCGAAGATGATTTCTTCAGCTGCCCTTCCACCAAGTGTGGCGCATATTTGCTCTGTAAACATTGATTCGCTGCGTAATTGTTTTTCTTCTGGTAAGTACCAGGCTGATCCCAATGATTTTCCACGAGGTATGATGGAAACTTTAATGAGTGGGTCTACCCTTTTTAGCAACCAACTTACCACTGCATGGCCCGCTTCATGATAAGCTATTATTTTTTTTTCTTCAGGTGAAATGATTTTACTTTTCTTTTCTAGTCCAGCTACAGTTCTGTCGATAGCATCTAAAAAATCCTGTTTATCAACGAATTTCTTTTTTTTTCTTGCTGCTATGAGTGCCGATTCGTTGCAAATATTTGCGATGTCTGCCCCGGAAAATCCAGGAGTTTGAGAAGCTAGGAAATCGGTATCTAAACTACCATCTAAAACAAGGGGACGAATATGCACTTTAAAAATTGCTTCCCGCTCTTTCATATTGGGAAGTTCAAGATAGATATGTCTGTCAAATCTTCCAGGGCGAAGTAAAGCTGGGTCTAACATATCTGCACGATTGGTCGCTGCCAATACAATCACTCCACTATTCGTTCCAAATCCATCCATTTCTGTTAGTAATTGATTGAGGGTACTTTCCCTTTCATCATTGGCCCCACTAAGAAATGCTCCTTTTCCCCTAGACCTTCCAATGGCGTCTATTTCATCAATAAAAATGATACAGGGGGCTTTTTCTTTTGCTTTATTAAATAAATCCCTGACCCGCGAAGCCCCTACACCTACAAACATTTCTACAAATTCAGAACCGGAGATAGAAAAAAAAGGTACTTGGGCTTCACCGGCAACTGCTTTCGCTAGCAGTGTCTTACCAGTACCGGGTGGCCCCACTAGGATGACACCTTTTGGGATTTTAGCACCCAGCTTTGTAAATGTTTCCGGATTTTTTAAAAAATCAACAATTTCCCTTACCTCCATTTCGGCTTCTTCTAAGCCTGCAACATCTTCAAAATTGATTTCAGTTTTCTGTTTTTCAACTAATGTAGCGGTTGATTTTCCAAAATTGAAAATATTTGATCCGCCAGAACCCATTCCCATGCCCCCAGATTTTTTTATTAAAAAATTCCAAAGTATGAGTAGAAAAAAAAGAGGCAATAGCCAACTAACTATGTTCCAAAAAAAATTTGTTCTTTTTACATAGCTAAGTTCAGTTTTATCTTTGATAGCCAATTCATCTTCGGCTTGACTGAGCTTTCTTTCAAATGATTCAACTGAGCCGATGGTAATGAAATAGTGAGGACCTAAATTGACACCATTTCCTATAGCTGGTTTGAAAACATCTTTGAAGTAAGGTGTTTTTTCAAACTCTTTTTTTATATAAATCTCCGCCTTTTCATTATTTACGATTACAATTTTTTCAACTGCTTTTTTATTTAATATTTCATTTTTAAATTTTTGCCAGCTAATTTCTTTATCCGAAAATGAATTGTTCAGCAAAGAAGGCAAAAAAAGCATGCACATTATTACTATATAAACCCACCAAAAACTGAATCTCCTACCAGATGGATTGATTTTTTTGTCGTCATTTTTGTTGATTGTATCAGCCATATATTAAAGTTTAAAAACAATATTATTTAGTTGAATGACCAGTATCAGTTATAAGGATGATTTTTTACATTGTAATCAACAATAGGCTTAAATACATTTGTGTTAGTTGACATAATGGAAATATCCGAATGTCAGTTAGCATTCAGTAGATAATAATGTCAATAAAATGACACAAAAACTACTTTGCCACGGAACTGGATAATACCAGTTCCGTTTTTTAATCCATCGATATTTCAGTTGAGCCATCCCATTTTTATTACTCTTTGTATTGTCCGAAAATTACATATTAAGAATTAGTATTTAATTCAATAAAAGTTATCGAAAATGAAAAAATATATTTCGTTGTTACTTTTTGGTAGTTTTTTTCTGCTTGGTTGCCATGGGCAGCAAAGTAAATTTGCTGGAAACAACGAAAATGAAACTGCCTTCATATTTGAGGAAAAACAGCATCAATCGCTTAAAAATGAACAGGCTCAAATATTAAGTACATCTGTATCTGGATTCAATTTTAGATATGCTGCAAAAAAAGCTACCCCAGGAGTAGTACATATTAAATCATTAGTAGCGGTTAAACCATCAAGGGAGATGCCTGATTTTTTCAAAGATTTTTTTGACCAAGATTTTTTGCATCGCTATTTTCCATCTCAAGATAATACGCCTCAGTACCAGATGGGAAGCGCTTCAGGAGTTATTATAAGTGAGGATGGATATATAGTAACTAACAACCATGTGATTGATGGGGTGGATAGTATCGAAGTAGTGTTACATAATCAGCGAAGTTATAAGGCTACCATTATTGGAAAAGATCCAGCTACCGATTTAGCCTTACTTAAAATTGATGAAAACAAATTATCCTTTATTGAATTTGGGAATTCAGACTCAGTAGAAGTTGGTGACATGGTGTTGGCAGTAGGCAATCCATTTAATTTAGCATCCACTGTTACCGCTGGCATTGTGAGTGCTAAAGCAAGGAATATCAATATTCTTACAGATAAAGCGGCTGTAGAATCATACATTCAAACAGATGCAGCCGTTAACCGTGGTAATAGCGGAGGGGCCTTGGTAGACATCAATGGAAAATTAATAGGCATCAATGCAGCTATTTCAACTCCTACAGGGGTTTATGCAGGTTATTCATTTGCCATACCGGTTGAAATAGTCAAGAAAACAATGGACGATCTTTTAAAACATGGAAAGGTGATGCGTGGTTATCTTGGAATAATGATTAGTGAAATGAATAGTGCAAAAGCTAAAATGCTTGGAATTAATACTTCTACCGGTGTAATGGTGGACAGTCTGTTACAAAATGGTGCAGCTGTTTTAGCTGGAATTCAACGCAAGGATGTAATCATTAAAATTGACAACCATTTGGTGGAAACAGCCCCTCAATTACGAGAAATTATTGCTAGGCAGCGCCCGGGTATAAAATTAGATATTACGGTAATTAGAGCGGGAAAGGAAAAAGTGATTTCAGTTACCTTACTTCCAGAAAAACAAATTCCTGTAACCGTAAGAGTAGGCAATGAACTTTTAAAATCGCTTGGCATAGAAATTGAAAACCTATCCACGAAAGAAAAAAGTCAATTGAAAATTTATGGCGGCGTTAAAATAGTAAGTATAACAGATGGCAAAATTTCAAATTACACTGATATTAAAGAAGGATTTATTATTACTAAGGTAAATAATAAGGCGATCAATAATACGAATGAGTTTATTCAACAGTTGCAGGATAAAAAAGGGGGTGTTTTAATTGAGGGTTTGTATCCTGGTGTTACAGGAACATATTATTATGCATTTGGATTATAGAAAACACTTTAGGAGGCAGTTTTTTCTTAATTGAGAATTAAAAAAAAATGAAATTTAAATTTTCTTTTTAGAACTACTCTGCAATAATAAATTCGTACAAGGTGTAAAAAAAATATACCCAGATTCTTGACAAAGTTTTTAAGAGACTAGTTCAATTTTATTTTCATGAATTTAATAATCATGTTATGAAATTTATATTATCTATTACAGCGAATAAAAAAAATAATTTAGATCGTATTTTAACAATTTGTATTCTACTTAAGTTCCAGCTCCCAGTATTTTGAAAAAAAAAGTTATTTATGAAAAATATAATAACAAAATCCTTCAGTCTACCCATTACACTTTTTAATACCACCCTCCTGTAGATAAGTCAATACAAACTATTGCCAAAATGGCGGAGCTTTGGTACGATCGATATGATTCGCTCTTGCAGTGCAAATTTGAAAATCAAAGCCCGATCATTGTTTATGCAAATGATGCAGATTATCACCAAAGGGGAATATTGTCTGATTTAATTGAAGTTGATGAGGGCGGCGCTACAAAAGAAATAAGGAATCGCTTGAATATGCCACATGCAGAATCATTTTCAACCACCAATCATGTATTGGGACATGAGATTACTCATGTGTTTCAATTTGACATATTGCGTAACTCGGATAGCACAAATATATATTCAATTTACAATCTTCAACTTTGGATGGTTGAAGGTATGTCAGAATATCATTCTTTAGGATCTACTAATGTAAATAGGGCTATTTGGATGAGAGATGCCGTTTTAAAAAACAAACTACCATCTATAGACCAGTTGTCAACCAAATTCCAGTATTCAGAATTGGCGTAACATACAGAATAAATTAAAACGGCTCATTGGCAGCAGAAATATATATTGCAAATTCTATGCAAGGGCCTTCAAAAATGTACTATTGGGATTTACAATCACCCAAGTTTTTTGAAAAAAGGTAGAACTGATAAAAATTATTTAAAAATTGAAAATGTTGTTATAATGAATATTCAATTAAAAGAAATTGACTAATCATGTTATCAATAAAAAGGGGAAATTAAAATCTCTAGATCTAAAAGAATAATATTGCAGTTATAGTTAAGTAGAAAAATTGCACTTATTACTTTAACTTACAAACTAAAATAAAAAAACAAGGCAGATCTATTAAACCTGCCTTGAAACCAACTGATAACAGTTTATAGTCTTTTACAACTTTTATTCTGAACCAGTCTATTCAATTCGGAAATCGTCCTTGTTTAGTTAGCAATTTCTATTCTGCCTTACGGTCAAACAGTTTACTGCCATTTAAACAGCTATCTCTGTCCTCCTTCTTCACCGACCTAACCCGAATTGTATTGAAGTAAAGATAATAAGAATAACCACTGTTAATATATGATGGACATCAGGGAAACAAATGTTAGTAATCATTTTGGAAATTGAAAGAGTAAAAAAAATCAAATTAAAAACTTACTTAAGCAATCCTATTCAATTAAGCCAGAAAATTATCTTGATTATCAATACCTAGTAATTAACGCAATGTGCTGGTAATCTTTCAAAAGATTATTATCGGTCAAAAAAACTTGTCCCCCACTATCCAATACCATTTCCATAATATCGTCAACAGCATCTGTAATAATTTTATAGGCCTTATCTGTCGGTCTTTCATGAAACTGGTAACCACCATCGGTAATGAAACCAGATTTTCTGAAATCCTTTTCTACCAATAATTTAAATGCCTTACCATCTTTAGTTGCTTGCCATATATGCTGAATACCAGTAATAACAAGATGACTGCCAACTTTTTCATCCAATTCCTTGACTAATAATTTCCGTTGATGTTGCAAATGTTCAAACATAACTGGCCAGGAAATATCAGTTAGTTGCTTCTCATTAAAGGAATCATAATTCCCAGTAATTGATTGTATAAAGTTTTCAGCGTAGCTGGAAACCTCTTCAAACCAAGCAATATCTTTTTGCACACCCAGTAATAGGATAGGTAAACCAGTATTGACATATTGATTGAGGAGTTTATCTGCTTTGTGATAAAATTGCTTGAATCTGATTTCTTGCATATTAGTTTTTTCCTTTTCAAAATTCCTGACAGTAGTATGGCCGGTAAAAGGAGTTCCTCTACTTGGTGGATTGTAAAGATATTCTTCTTCATAAGTCAACGGAAAGTTAATGTCAATAACTTCTTTCAATTCATCTAATATACCAGTGAAGAGTCGAATACTATTTTTCGAAAGCGATATTACCAGATAAGGAATTGAATAATTTTCTTTATACAAAAGATCTCGAATTTCAAAGCTATCTCCAACCAATACCTTCTCTTCTACTGTAAATGGAAACTGGACTGCAAGTTTAACATCAGATGAAATGAAAATCCCAAGTCCCAATGAATTATGAGAAAAATCAATATTTTCGAAAATTTCATCAATTGAATCAAGTAGAATTTCAATATTAGAAACAGTGTATTTAAATTTCAATAATTGCTTAGCCGAATTAATTGACTTTTTTAAATTTAATTGATCTACTCTTCTATCTGGAGACAATCGGTGGGTAGGCAAAATAATAGAAACGCAGACTTTACCTTTGCTATTTTGAAGCAAATCCAGTTGCTTATTTGCGGCACTTTCTATAAACATAAATTTGATTTTAATGTAAGAAAAAAAAGGAGTGAAATGAAAAAAAATAAAAATATAAAAAGTGAACTTTTTCGACAATGATTGACTTCAATTAATCGTATGATATCAGTCACATTTTTTAAAATAAAAAAACAACAATTAAAATTTAGAAAAAAATGTAAAAGCGTTTGAAATATTATTAAAAAAAAGAGGCTAAAGAAAGTGAATAGGAAGCAAAGAAATAAGTAAAAACTAGCTAACGCAAGGATTAATGATGTTAAAAATAATAATTAGGATAATAAAGTATACAACAGTGGAAATGATTACAGTTAGAGGAGCGCTAAGTAAATTATTAAAAAAGATTATATAATCAATAAAATTATCTTGACTAAGGTCACTTAATACACTAATAGTCGTCATTGAAAAGAGAAGAATTTGAAAATAAATTTGATTTAGCTTAAATACTTTCAGAATTTAATTTATACCTATAAATATATATTATGGAAACAGTACTTCTAAAAGACGCCTTAACTGTTATTGAAGAAAGAAAAAGCGTGAGAAACTACACTGGTGAAAAAGTCAGTAAGGCAGATTTAGAAAAAATACTTCATGCAGCGATGTCAGCACCAGCAGCAATCCATATGCTTCCATGGAAATTTATTGTAGTAACCAATAAAGAAAAGTTAGAAAAACTGGCAGTCGGTTTACCCTTTGCAAAAATGATTTCAAAGGCAGGAACATGTATTGCAGTTTGTGCATTCCCAGATGAGGCTGCTTTAAGTAGTGATATATTTGCAATTATGGATTGCAGCTGCGCAAGCCAAAATATCCTCTTGGCTGCAGAGGCACTTGGTTTAGGGGCAGTATGGACAGCAGTATATCCTAATCAAGAATCGATCGATTTTGTAAGAAAAGAATTAAGCATCCCTCCTCATGTAATTCCGCTAAATATAATTCCTATTGGATATCCTACTGGAGAAGATAAGCCGAAAAACAAGTATGATCCAAAAAATATACACTGGGAAAAATGGTAATCATTCAAATTCAGTACTATGCACATTGAAATTAACGACCATACAACCATTCGTTCAATACAGAAAACATTTTCAAATTTTTACCCCTATCTGAAAATTGTATTTATAAAAAACCCAGATCTTAAAAAAAACCTAACGGATGAATCAAATATAATTTTTGAAGGCAAAACAATTGAAGAAGTAAAATATACCCATTTATCAAGTTTAATTGAAATATCACCCATTTCAAAACTGTCTGATATAGAAAATGAATTTTATGAGCGCCTGGGCTTGTGTATTCGAATATTAATTAATCAAAAAAACAAATGGGAGCAAGCAACCGGTATGAATAATTTCACATTAAAAGAATTAAATGAGTTAGGAAGAAGTTCATTTGATGAGTTTATTCTTTCTGAACCTGATTCAGAATTTAGGGATGAAAAGTAGGTGACAAATTATTATTATAGTAAGTAACAATTATTTTATGGTAATTTTTTAATATAAAATAATTGTTGTGATAACTTTTAAAAATAGGCATTAATTGAATTTATTAAAATAAAATATGGCCACTACAATTGCAGAGTATTATATAGCTGAACTTTTAGATTGGAACAATGCGATCATTTTTTACAATGAAGAAATGGAAGAAATTGAACAAAAATTAGCAGCAGTTATCAGCAGAAACTCTATAGTAGGCATTGCAGATAAAGTTGAGGTTCAGCAAAATTTACTCAATAATGTGTCGGATAAATTTTACAAAATACAAAATGAAATACAAGAGCAAAGCGGCTCCTTACAGTCAGATGGGAAATTAAAAGACGATGCCCTTATAACAAATGAATATGAGTTAAAACAGTTTGATATTCGCCTAAGAATGAATACAGTTGAAAAAGACTATGTTGATAAAAAATTAAATTGTTACAATTTTATATCAACTACGTTGAAAAAAAATGACACCTAATCAAATTAATTTCAAAATATAACAATCAGCCAATATTATTAGATTAATTAACATAAAAAATAAAATATGAAAAATGATATTTTTTGCCAAAGTTGTAGTATGCCGCTGAATCAACAATCATTATTTGGAACTGAAAAAGACGGTTCTAAAAATGAATCCTACTGCAACTATTGTTACCAAAATGGAAAGTTTACTAGTAACATTGAGCTAGAAGGGATGAAAAAGCTCGTGACTGATAAAATGCGCCAGATGAAGATGGACGAGGCACTTATTAAGAAAACGATTGCTATTTTGCCTACTCTTAAAAGATGGAAAAGTGAAAAGGTTTCAATTTGAAATCTTTTTGTGAAGAGATTCATTTACTCGAAAAAATAATCAACGTTTGGGCATTCAAGATTATACCCGATTTTAAAATTCAATTATCTTCTATATTTTAAAAAAACCGATAATTTATGAGTAACTCAATGGGGTCATATTTATTGATGATGATTATCATATAATCTATTATAGGATGACCTTAAATTTATGCATTATTAAGTGTTAATAATAAAACTATTTTTATGACAATTGAATTTCATACAACCTTTGGAAAGGTTTCTGAAAAAATCATAAGTGAGATAAGAAATGAAATAATAAATCTTACCCATTTTTCAAAAAATATTACTAGAGCTGAAGTGTTAATGAAAGAAGATAAAACCATTATACCATCAGAAAATAAAATTTGCGAAATTAGGCTTACAGTTTACGGTGATAATTTAATTGCCCATGCCCGTACTGAAAACTTTAAGGACTCCGCCAAAGATGCGCTGAAAGATTTAAAAAGAATGGTTAAGCAGCAGATTAAAAAAATGAAAGAACTCCCAGATCAAGTGATTAGTTCAGTTAAGGTGTAATAAATAAACAAATACATACATATTATGAGTAAAATATTTGAAGGAAAGGTAGCGCTAGTAACAGGAGGAAGTTTTGGTATCGGGCGCTCTACGGCTGTTGCTTTTGCAAAACTAGGCGCTTCGGTTGTGGTGGCAGATTATATAAAGGATGAGAATAATGAAACTATTCAAATTCTAAATTCGCTGAATGCCAAGTCACTATTTATTCAATGTGATGTATCCAACGCATCTCAAGTTATCAGTATGGTTGAGCAACTCATTCAACGTTTTGGCAGATTGGATTTCGCATTTAATAATGCCGGAATTGAAGGTGTTACCGGTAAAACTCATGAATGCACAGAGGAAAATTGGGATAAAACAATTAACGTCAATCTTAAAGGTATATGGATTTGCATGAAAAATGAAATACCTCATATGCTTAATCAAAAAAAAGGCGTTATTATCAATTGCTCTTCTGTAGCGGGCTTGGGTGGCTATGCTGGTTTACCATCTTACGCAGCCTCTAAGCATGGTGTAGTCGGTTTGACTAAATCTGCTGCTCTTGAATATGCTGGTCAGGGCATTCGAGTCAATGCAATTTGCCCCGGCGTCATTCATACGCCAATGATTGATCGGATTACTGGAAAAGATAAGACAGTTGAAAATCAATATGCAGCAATGGAGCCAATTGGAAGAATGGGTGACCCTGAAGAAGTAGCCGAGGCCGTTGTATGGTTATGTTCTGATGCTGCCTCATTTATTACAGGAATAGCAATGCCAGTTGACGGTGGATATACCGCAGGATAAAATATTTTAACATTTTTAAAATATACAGTCCCAATATTTAATAGAATTGGGACTGTATTGCATTTTTTAATATTTAAGACGAATTGTATTCTATTCTTCAAAAGCAAACTCTGGAGCTTCAATTTCCAATTTACTTTCAACACTTGTTATACCAGGGGCATTCCATACAGCAGTTTCTGCATCTTCCTTTTCTGCCATTGATCTAACCTTTCCTCTAAGGGTAACTCTTCCGCCCAATACTTCAGCTCTGATTTTTGCAGCATCAATAGTGGCACTCCTATGGAAAGCAGAGTTGATCTTAAGCTGAATATCCGAGGTGGTGATTTTTGGCTTTACAATGATTGCATTTATGACTGATCGAACACCAGTTAAATTTTCAATGGCAACTTTTGCATTGTTTCTTTGGTACTCCCATTCTACTTCTCCCTCAAGTCGCACGTTGCCGTTTTCAACTTTCACTTTAATTTTTTCTTCTTGAACAGCAGTATGCCATCTTAGAGCATTCAAAATTGCTTCAGCTATTTCTGTGTCGGATTTCTTATAGGCAGGAGAAACGCCAATTTGAATTTCTTCTGCAATTGCTTTTACACCAGCAATCTTTTTAGCTGCATTTTCAGCTGTAAGTTTCTTTGAATACGAATCAACTTGCCCCGAAAGGGTAACTATCCCGTTTTTTACTGACACACCGATTTCTGATGCATTTAAAAAAGGTTCCCATTTCAACTGATCCATCACATCTTTTTGAATTTGAATATCACTTTTCATTTTTTACAATTTAATTGTTACTTAATTTAATTTTCACTATTTAATTATAACTTAAAGTAACATATTATTTTATAAGTCTTCAATGAGTCAAATCAATAATGTTATTGATTCTAATCAGTAAATTGTTATTATTATAGATGTCTAAAAATATTACTGACTTAGATTTTATAGCTTTTAAAGCAAACAGGATGTTAAAACAGTTCATTCTTTACTCTATCATGTTCATTTTACTATTTCCATATCATTTATTTTATCTAACAATTCATTCACTTCTTCGTCACTTACTTGTTCAAAATCTTCATAAAACTCCCCTACTCCATGAAATATCTCCGGAATCAGTAATGCTACAATTTCATCTACCTCTTTGGAGAGTTTATAAAAAGCTATTTTAGAAGCTACCGGCACAGCAATCACCATTTTTTTAGGGTTGCTTTTTTTTAAAAGATTTACAGTGCCCATTAGCGTATTACCTGTCGCTACCCCATCATCTACAATGATGATAGTTTTACCCTCTAACTGTATAGGCGATTTCCCTTTCATAAATTTTCGACTCATTTCATTGAGTCGACTTCTAATACTCACTAATTCTTCTTCTATGTATTGCGTTGTGACATTTTCGTGAGGAACTATAAAATAATCATACAAACTCGCTGCTCCTATTGCATACTCCTTATTGCCGGGATGGCCAATTTTTTTGGTGAGCACCAATTCTAAAGGCATATTAAATTCTTTTGCCAGTTCAAAAGCAACTGGCACACCTCCACGTGGAATAGCCAATATAACTCCTGGTTCATTTTTATATTTTTTCAATTTAACTGCCAGTTGCCTTCCCGCATCTAATCTGTCTCTAAACATATTTTTAAATTATTATAAAATACCCTGTCGCTGTAAATATTGTCTTTAAATTTTTTATTAAAAATTACTACTTCTACATTAAATTAATACAAATTAGCATTTTACTTAAATCAACCTTTTATTGATGATTATTTTTTTAAAAATTTGCTCATAGCGAATATTTAAAATAATTCTACTTCAATGCAATTGCGACTATTCAAACTTCAACCGATGTTAAATGGTTTTCAAACCAGTTTGCTGCCAATGCTGAAACAATTTCCATTTTTCCTGACTCTTCAAAAAGATGGGTAGCACCTTCAACAACTGTTAATTTTTTTTCACATTTTAGTTGCGCAAATGCATCTTTATTTAATTGTATCACTTCTGGATCTAAGCTTCCAACAATTAATAATGTAGGTGATTTTACTTTGGACAAGTCCTCTCTTGCAAGGTCTGGTCTACCCCCACGAGAAACTACAGCTCCAATTTCATGCATATTGGCTGCAGCCTTTAAAGCGGATGCAGCACCGGTACTAGCGCCAAAATATCCGATTACACAATCTTTTGCTTTTGGCAAAACTTCCAACCATCTCGTTGCAGTTACCAACCTATCGGTAAGTAGATTGATATCAAATCTATTGCGGTAATAAATATCCTCAGCTTCGGTCAATAAGTCAAATAAAAGGGTGCCGATATTTTTCAAATGAAGGTACTTTGCAACCTGTTTATTTCGCATACTAAACCTGCTGCTTCCGCTGCCATGTGAAAATATTACAATTGATTTTGCACCTGCTGGAATTACTAGTTCACCTCGAAGACTAATTTTTCCGGCTGGAATACTTACTTCTTTTTGATAATCATCCATGTTAAACTACTATTCGTGAAGGCTAATAGGTGCCTTTGCTTTAATATTAATTTCAAACTCGGCTAATTGTGATAATCGATCATTGATTTGCTTTTCACTAACTTCCGCTTCGTGAAATAACGACGCTTGTTTTTCTTTGTTTAACGCCAACGCAAATGCTGCTGCAGTTCCATAAGTGCTTATTTTAAAATGGTTAATTGTTTGGATACAAGATAATAGACAAGCGTCTCTAATTTCTGCATCCGTACAATTTGATAATTTCTCATCGACCTCTTTTATAAAAGCCTCCATTACATGGTTAGTGAGCGCCATTGAATTGATTTTTTCCTCCTTAAATATCTCTTCCAATTTTTGTAAATGATCTAGTATATAATCATAATACTTCTGCAGCACCGTTTTAAGTTTTAATGACCCTGCATTACTGATCCAATTTGGCAATCGATTTTTTAATTGAATTTCCGAACTAGTGAATTTTCGAGTATCGAAATTTAATAAATTATTCAAATTGGTTATTGACTCATTGTTATTTGTTTCCATGTGTTTATATTTTTATTGTATAAATTTAACTAACTAGTGGTGCTTTTAAAATGAGCTTCATCATCGAATATCCTGACATTTCTCAGCAAGGTTTTTGCCTTCAATTTAAAACTGATAACAATCATTTAATAGGTTGATTAGAAGCATTATTTGTATGACCGAAATTTCGTTGGTTTGAAATGTACAATCGTTTGTTGAATCATTATTTTCTTTGTAATAATTTATAATGGTTGTTTTTATATTATTTAATCTCTCCGTTAAATTTTATTTATGCGACATTATTTTACTAAAGAAGCTTTATTGGATGAACCGGAAGTAGTTAGTGCCATTAAACAATGGGGCTATCCGCTTCAAAGCAAGGCAGACCTTCAGACCCTTTTTGATAAAATTGCAGATGCTCGTATTGTAATGCTGGGAGAAGCAAGTCATGGTACACATGAATATTACACTTGGAGGAGCCATATTTCTAAAAGATTAATTGAAGAAAAGGGATTTAATTTCATTGCTGTTGAAGGAGATTGGCCAGACTGTTATCGATTGAACCGATATATAAAGGGGCTCGATAAGGATCCCAAAAGCGCTTTTAATGTACTACACGCTTTTAACCGCTGGCCTACCTGGATGTGGGCAAATTGGGAAATAGTTGCATTGTCGGATTGGATCCAAACGCATAACAATTTACTTCCTTCCAATAAGAAAGTTGGATTTTACGGATTGGATGTATATAGTCTTTGGGAAAGCCTGGACAACATCCGTCAATATTTAAAAAAGACCGATCCTGCTGCGCTAATTGTTGCAGAAGAAGCTTTTCGTTGTTTTGAACCCTATCGAAAGGAAGAAGGCAGTTCTTACGCTCGTGCATCACAATTTGTTCCCGAATTGTGTCAAACTGAGGTGGTTCATCTACTGAATGCCATTCAGCAAAAATTACCTACTTATAACTCAGACCATGAAAATGTTTTCAGTGCTGAACAAAATGCTTTGATTGCCGTAAATGCAGAAAGATACTACCGTGAAATGATAAAAGGGGGACCGCATAGTTGGAATATTCGGGATCGTCACATGTCCGATACCCTTGATAGATTACTGACTTTGCACGGCAATGAATCAAAAGTGATTGTGTGGGCACATAATTCGCATATCGGTGATGCAAGGGCGACAGATATGGCAGAACAAGGGATGTGTAATTTGGGAGAACTTGCTCGAATGAAACATTCAGATAAAGGAGTATTTCTTGTAGGCTTCGGATCTTATAAAGGGAGCGTAATTGCTGGAAAAAATTGGGGTGCCACCATGCAGAATATTTCGTTGCCAGAGGCAATAAAAGGAAGCTGGGAATATTTATTACACAAAGCTAGCAGCGCAAACAAACTTTTACTGATGGAAGATTTTGCAAATAATGACACGATGATGGAAAATCACATAGGGCATCGTGCTATTGGAGTGGTGTATCAATCACAATTTGAGCAATATGGCAATTATGTTCCTACTATTTTACCTATGAGATATGATGCATTTATTTATTTTGATGAAACCAGGGCTTTATATCCCTTACACAATACAGTAGATGGAACTCAAATACCCGAAACTTATCCTTTTGGAATTTGAATGTCAATTTTCACAAATTAAGTATTCATTTTTTTAATTATTTTTTATGCCCAAGAAAATACACCCTAGCAAACCATTTGAAATTCCAACACCCGTAAAAATGCCGGATATTGAACCTCCGGATGATCCTGAACAACCTTTTATTCCGGTGGAGGATCCAGATAGTATACCAGATGAGGATCCATTTGAAACACCCCCCTATGAAATCCCTCCCCCTGCTGAAGGTCCTTAAATTCAATAATATGAGTATTAAAAGAGTAAATATGGAAGCTACAAGGGCTATTGATTACAAGCAGCTCAAACTTAGTAGTACTGATTTTGAACAGAATGGCTTTATACCTCCAAAGTTCACCTGCGACGGCAGTAACATCAGCCCATCTTTAACAATCGAAGACATTCCAGCTGAAACAAAATGTTTTGCACTCATTGTAGATGACCCTGATGCACCAAAAAGAGACTGGGTTCACTGGTTGGTATGGAATATTCCTGTAACACATTATATTAAGCAAAATGAGGTACATGGCATTCAGGGAGTAAATGATTTTCAACGCCCTTCTTACTCAGGCCCCTGCCCTCCCTCAGGAACCCATCGCTATTTTTTTAAAATATATGCGCTTGATTCATTACTAGATCTATCTGCCAATGCTACTAAAAGTCAGTTAGAAAAAGTCATGAGTGAGCATATCATTGGTTTTGGTGAATTGATTGGTTTGTATAAAAAAATAAAGTAGTTAAAAATGAGGCTTCTAGATAAAAAGATAACAACTCAAAATTATATCAATTTAAATACCCCCTAATAAAAATCATAGATGGCTAATAATATTAACTAACCTGAAATAATTTTAATTGAATGAAGGCCTTTTTGTTTTTACTAATTTCTTTCATTGCTGTTACCGCTACCTTGACCGGTTTACTATTAATTAGTCAGCCTAATGGCTCCTTACTCAATCTTCCCCTGAATTTACTGGAGGGTACATTTTTTAAAAGTTACCTGATTCCTGGAACGTTATTGGTGATTTTTGTAGGGGGTGTAAATATGCTCGCAGTATTTTATAATTTAAAAAAAGACCGAAGTAGATATGATTGGGCAATGGCAGGCGGCTTTGTTGTTTCGGGATGGGTTACCATACAGTTACTGTTAATTCATACCGCACACTGGCTACATATTTTATATTTTGGAATTGGGGTAATTATTTTTTTATTAGCCTATCAGTTAAAAGGGAAATGGATTGTTTGATTTTTTCAGCTCCCCTACACTGATTTCTTGTAAACGAAGTAAACGAAGCTGTTTATTCATTATACTATTAAATATTCGGCCCACAGTTTCATAGTCTATTTTTTATAAATAAAAACATCATGAAAAAAATTTACCTTTTTTTGATAATGGCTATTAGCATCTATCCTGCAGCTGCATTTCGTATTGAATATGGAAAAGATATTGTCATTTCCCAACCTGTGTATGAAAATTTGTATATAATGGGTGGTAAAGTAACCATTAATGCTCCCATTCATGGGGATTTGATAATTGCCGGTGGCACCATTGTTATTAATGACAGTGTTACCAATGATATCAACATTGCAGGCGGTGAAATAACCTTTAACGGGTGGGTGGGTGGAGATATTCGCTGTGCAGGGGGCAAAATCTTTATTCGAAAAAATGTGTTGGGTGAAGTGGTGATAACCGGGGGGGATATAATGGTAGATAAGGGAATAGAAATTGGCGGATTATTAGCAAGTGGAGGAAATATCACCATCAATGGAAATGTGAATGGGAAAATACTAGGTGTATTTGGTGAATTTTCTTTAAATGGAAATGTGTTGAATGATGCGGATCTCAGAGGTGGTCATCTTTCCATCAATGGTTTGATTGGCGGAAATACTGTATTGGCAGCGAGAACAATTGTGTTGGGTGAATCTGCAACATTCAAGGGAAATATTCGCTATTGGAATAAAGAAGGCACCCTAGGTATAAAAAACAACTCAATCAAAGGAAAAGCGATTTTCGATCCTTCTTTACGTATTCGAACCGGGGAATGGTATTATCTCGGTGCTGTAACTATTTTTGGTTTTCTTTGGTACATTGGTATGGCTTTGCTAATGATTGTTGTTGTTCAGTATTTATTTTCCGCTACTATCAAAAAGTCTGCGGCTACTGCTTTTAGCAACAGTTTGCAATCCCTAGGAGTTGGATTTTTATTTTTAATTTTAATTCCAATGGTTGCAGTAATTGCATTGTTTACCATCATTGGTGTTCCAATAGCCATTTTCTTGTTTATAGGGTACGTCTCGCTCATCTTGCTTTCAACGGTCATCACTTCTGTGGTCGCGGCCAACTGGATCAATAATCAAAATAATTTTCATTGGAATATGACCCAACTTGTTTTGATATCGATTATTATTTTTGTTGTGTTGAAGCTCCTTACATTTATGCCCTTTTTTGGTTGGTTCGTGATGGCCTTACTAGTTTGCATATCATTTGGTGCAATTTTATTAAATATCAATTGGAAGGGAAAGCGCCCACAAATAGTTGCAGATAAGTAGCAATAGGATACAATTTTTATAGATTATAAAAAAATGAGTAAGCTAGGATCGATAGAGAAAACCCGGACAATTGCAAGGACATACGGTTTCTTGATATTGCTGGTATTAATTTTATTAAGTCGTTACGGAAGAACACTATTGGAATGGATTTTTGCTAAGCTATATCAATTTTTTATTGAAAATGGAGTTCTGAATATAGGTGCGTAGGCGATAAATTATTTACGTGCCAGCAATAGGTTGATTGGTTTCCATTGCTCAATATGATCACTGATAATTTTTAAAATTGCAACAAAGGGAATAAATAACACCATTCCAGCCATCCCCCAAATAATGCCTCCTACTATTACGGCAATTAACATAGCCAAAGTACTTACCTGTAATTGGGTACCTACTACTTTTGGAAATATCACATTGGCCTCGAGGTATTGAACAAAGCTAAAAATTGCAATTACTCCCAGTGGATACCAAATATTGCCAGTTTGTATCCATATTATAGAAATAGGTAAAAGGGCACTAACAAAAATACCAATGTAAGGAATGATGGTCATCACTGCGCAGAGCATTCCAAAAAGAATGGCATTTTGAACACCCAATGCATATAGACCAATGCTGTTGAGAACCCCCACAATGAGATAAACCAACACCATTCCTTTGATAAAGTTATAATATGTGTGGATTGTTTGCTGTAAAATGGTGGCTAACTTAATTTGGCTTTCGAATGGCGTGATTAATTGCAGATATCTTACCAATACTTTTCTATGGTACAAAAATAGTGCTGAATACACCGGAATCAGAAAGGCAGTAAAGAGGGTGCTGATGGAAGTTTCAACTGTGGCCTGCAACATTGTTCCCAAACTTCCGGTAAAGTTACTATTCCATGTATTGTGAATATTGGTGGCAACCCCTAAATGGGTATTCATCCATTGTTGTAGAAGCTGTACTGTTTTATCAATTTTACTAAGAATTTGAGGAACATCTGTAAGGAATATATTTATTTGCCAAATCAGCAGCCATAAAATTGAAGCAAACACAATTGTTACTATTAGAAGACAGGCGGAGATGGCAATTGGCTTTTTCCAGCCATGATTCTCCAGCCATTTGCAAACAGGATATAAGATGATAGCGATGAGTAACCCAAAAAACAAGGGTACAAAAAGAGTTTTTCCTGCGTATAGCAATAAAGCGGTAAAACCGATTGCTTGCAAGTATCGAATATAAGTGGAAAAAGGGCGGGTGGTAGACTCCATAATTTTTACAAATAAAGTTGGTTGAATTAACTAGATAATATTATATCTGTAATCAGTTTTCAATATGACAGAGGTCAGGTGCTCATTGAAAATAACAAGTAACCTTTAGATAAATTATGGCTTCATATTTTGATAGTTGGAAAATGCTTGCTGGAGTTGCTTTTTTTCTGCTGGCAATGAATTTCATGGAAAGTACGTTAGGTATTTTGGGTGGACGGAGATTTAAGCTATTTTTAAAGAAGCATACAACTAGCAAATTGGAAGCTATTGGCGGGGGCGTAATCGTTACCGGCTTACTTCAAAGTAGTTCTATTGTGAACTTGTTGGTATTAAACATGGTAGGTGCAGGGGTGTTAAAAATGGAAAACGCATTAGCCTTAATGCTAGGTTCTAATCTAGGAACTACGGTAAACAGTTGGTTACTGGCCACCATTGGCTTTAGTTATTCTTTTGAAGTCTTTGTATTGCCAGTAGTAGGAATAACAGGAATTGCAATGGCCTTTATTTCAATGGAGAATAAATGGTTTTTAGTGTTTAAATTTTTATTTAGCCTAGCATTTCTATTTGTAGCGCTTGGGTATATTAAAACAGGTATGGAGGAATTTGTAAAGCAAACCAATTTGTCTGCAATTGCATCCTATCCTTTAATAATTTTCCTTTTGCTAGGCATATTATTGACAGCAATTGTTCAGTCTAGCTCTGCCGTAATTGCACTTACCTTATCTGCTTTGTATACCAATGCCATTACTTTACTGATCGCAATGGCCATCGTATTGGGTGGCGAAATTGGGACAACTTTAAAATTGTTTTTGGCAGCTGCAAAAGGTTCTGCAAGCAAAAAAAGAGTAGCGCTTGGGAATTTTCTTTTTAATTTGATTACTGTAACAGTCATATTTTTTTTACTTCGGCCGCTTAATTATGTCCTCAGCAAAGCGCTACCGTTAAACGACCATTTGATTGCATTGGTAATATTCCAAAGTTTAGTAAACCTATTATGTATTATTCTATTTTTACCATTTTTACGAATTTTCGGAAATTTTCTTTTGAAGCGTTTTGAAGAAAAGGAAGAAGGGAGTTTGTATATTAGTAAAGTGTCAGTAAGCGACATGGACAATGCCTTAGATGCATTGGATCAAGAGACTAAATATTTTATCAACCATGTGATTCAATATAGTCTGAATTCATTTAATATAAATGAGGGTAAAATATCAAACATAAATGTAAGTAAAAATTTCACTCGTAAATCTGTTTCCCAACAGTATAATTATATCAAACAGCTACATGGTGAAATGCATGGATTTTATTTAAAATTGCTCAGCGAGGCTTCCGATAAAATTGTTACCGAAAGGCTTGAACAGTTGATTTCGGCTATCCGAAACAGTATGTATGCAGCTAAAAATATAAGAGATGCCCAACATGACATTGAACAGATGCGCAATTCCTCTAATGACATCAAGTATAATTTTTATATTCAGTCAAGTGAAAAATTGGAACATTTATACGAAAAAATTAAATTTCTACTCAATAGCAAGGAAGTCGAAAACTGTTTGCAAGACTTGACTTTACTATACCATTCGATAACTAGTGGCTATACTTCAACCCTAGGGTCGCTTTATAAAGACAGTGTAGCTAACAAGGTCAACGAATTAGAAATTACTACACTAGTGAATTTTAATCGTGAATTGTACACTTCCTTCAAATCGATTTTATTTGGTTTGAAGGATTATTTACTTACTGTTAAGGAAGCTGAATTTTTTGATACCCAGCCAGGTTTTATCAGGTGAAAAAAGTGAACCATTTTTTTTTAAATGATCCAGATTAGCCTGTAAGTAAATGTTCAATTACTAGTAAATTTGAATCTGAAGGCATGTTATTCAAACCATGATTTTTCTTGAAGAGTGTTGACCCTACCATCTTAGTAGGAAAACAAAGTAAATTGCTATAGCAAAACCTGCTATCAGTGTAAGGTATCCCCAGGAGTAATCCTTTCGAATTTTATACCACATCATCCAACTGCTAAAAGATAAAAAAATAAGCCCTATCGCAATTGCATCCATAGAAAATCGCCATACGCGGGTAAGTAGCCAATTAGGTTGTAAACTAGGATTATTTCTATTGGCGCCATTGAAGGTGTGAAGGTTTCTTAGTTTTCCCCAAATGTTATAAGAGAACTCGTTTTGAATATATATTGACTTTTTAAAATCAGCATGGATATTGTTCACATGACCTGGATATGAAATGCTAAAATCAATACTATCAGCAGTCAATTTTACATTATTTACCTCGCCTGAAATTTTTAATTGAAGCAGCATATTTTTAATTATTTGAATGCTATCTAAACCCGGCGGAATATTGATTGGTGTTACCTTTATATTTTGCTTTCTCTCTTCCCAAAAACTAGCAAACTTCCAATCGCTATGGTTTAACAATAACCCTGATACAGAAAACAGCCATATAAACAATACCAAAAATAAACCAATATGGATATGAAGGCGACGATTTGTATAGGTGATTTTTTTAATTAGCATTTTGAATTTTATCTCAGTAAAAATAATAAAAGTCCTGTAAAACTGATGGCTCCCAATATAATGACTATCCATCCTAACTTCCTTTCTGCTTTAAGGAAATACCATAAAAAAACACCGCTGGCAGAAAGGAATAATAGCAAGTAAACCACCATATCTGCTATCATTCTCCAGTTCTGCATGAATAAAGAATTACCTCGGATTTTTACATTATGAGGACCAGGCATCTTATGAAGAAAATTGGTCGCTCTTAAGGAACCTTCTTCAATTCTAGTTATTAAGACTTCATTTGTTTGTTTATTTATTTTAATTTTTGTAGTTAACCCTGGTAATATTACAGGAAAAGAAATTTGACTGTCATTTTGCGAAACATAATCTATCTCCCCTTTTATTCGAAGTTTTTTAATAATCCCTTTGGCAGTTTGCAAATCAGTGGTATCATAAGGGATTTTATCAATGCTAGTTTTGATATCGGGTAACTTTTTAATCGGATTAGTTCTATTAATGTAGTCCGTATGATTTAATACCAGCGCACTTATACTAAAAATAAGCACGATAGGACTAATGAATAATCCAACATACAAGTGAATGGTACGAACAGATGGATAGTATTTTTTCATTCAATAAATTGAGTTCGTATATTTTAAATTTTCACTTTAATTAATTGCCTCGGCCTCCTTTTGTGATGTAGCCTTTATAGCAATATCAACATAACTGTGCATTTGGCCTATCTCATCTAAATATTGATTGGTTGAAAATTCTTTTCCGTCAACTTTAATATGTCTAAAATTCCCTTGAAACATGGCACGCCAGGTAATTTTTTTAGTTGATTTATTGGCAAATGCCGTTTTGACTGCAGACTGATGTGATACTGAAATCAATCCGCTGAAAATTGGGATATTTTCAATCGATATCCAAGTAGTTTTGGGAGTAAGTCGAGCGCAAGTAGTGACGATACCTTCTGCAGCCGATGGCTGAACACCCATTAGTCCGTGAACAATTCCTTCAATACATCCACTTGATGCTTCAGGATATTGACGACGCTTATTAGCATAAATCTTTTGTAAGAACCGGTAGCCATTTTCATTGTTTCCAAATCGGTAGAATAACTGTGGTAGATAGGACATTCCCTCAATTTCATAATAATCCCAAATATTGTTATTACTTAAGGTTTGGATAATCTTTTTAGGATCTTGAATTACCCCATACCATAGCATATAAAGATTGGAACCTCCTCCATGAAATTTGCCATCGGAAAGAAAATAATTGAAGTAAGAATTTGTTTTTTGATTCCACCAAAGGGAATCAATCAGTTGTCGATAAGCTAGGGCTTTCTTTTGGTATTGTTTGCTTTTAGCCAACTCCCCTCTTAGTGCCAATATTTTTGAATAGGTTGAAAATCCATTATAAATCATTGCAATCAAGTCGCTTGTAATAACTAACCCTTCTACGCCTTCATCATAAGAAGGTAATCCTCTAGCGTTAACTTTCCACCTTTTTTTTTCTTTTATAAATTTTTCTGAGGCATTCATTACAGAAGGTCGTTGCATGATTTTATCAGATTGCAGCTGCCAGCGATCAATATATTGGTTGAGTGAAATCTTGAAAAAATTATCAAATAATGGATCGTTGATATAGGCCTTATTGCCGGTCCATAAATAAAGTTTGTAACTAGCATCGATGATATCAAAATTTGCATTGAGGTTATACCAAAAGTCTTTATCGGAAGTGTAATCAATTGGTGCCGGTTTATTGTACCGATTGATTTCCCAATAAGTACACCAATCTTTAGGCTCTGATATGTTTTCAACAAACTTGTAATACATATTCAAGTTCTGCTTACTATGAGAAATAATTTCAGCACCTATACATTGGTGAGATACATCCCGAATACAAAAAGCTTCCCTGCCCGATAAGGCCGACTCGTACCAGGGGCCAACTGGATCGCTGTCTTTACCGAGATATCCATTGGAAGTAGCATGTGCCCAGTTAAATATTGATACCAAGCTTGTATCAGATGAGCTGACCTTGATGGTATCATTCTCCGTGCTTAGTAGACTTAATGCTTTATTATTAGCAGGTTTACTAAAAGAGAAGCAACCAAGTAAAATGATAAATAATAGGAATTGGGATGCGTATAATTTCATCTTTATTTTTTTGTGCTACAAATTACTAAAAATGTTTTTTTGATTCAATTATTTTATTTCTACTATTTGGTGTATTGGCAATTTTGGAATAATCATTTCAGTTCTACCCTTAAAATATTTGAATTTCAAAACCATTGCTCCTGGTTGAAGTAGAACCGAAACTGGTTTTGTTTTGGTTAACACCGACATTTTCAAATTGTATAATGGTAGAATTTCATCCAACCCTTTCACATTTTCATTGGCATGATTGCCAGAAGTATTGATTAATTGAATTAGTATTTTTTTATCCTTAGTGGTTGGTACAATATTTACTAGGTGAGATCCTTCAATTTTAACGAAAGGGGCAGGGAGTAGTTGGCCAACAATATTCGACAATAAATCTCTAATCACCGTCGAGGTGTTATCTAGATAGGATTCGCCTAGTGAAACATAAATGCCTGCGATTTTCCCTTTCCCATAATCACGGATGGTGGCCGACACATCCATGGGGTCGACTAAATCATCCAACGGATATAACTGGTTTAATATAGTTGTACCAGGTAAAGCAGCTACTGATCTGGTAGCTGCATCTAATTCTATAAACCGATCAGCTACATTTAAGTAACTCCTTCTGGTAGTAGTAGCTTTTAATTCTTTTACCCCCAGCAGGTCATCAAACCTTGCAGTGGCAGTTGCTCCTACAATGAGCAGTTTCCCTCCTTCACGAACATATTTACGAAAAGCTGTTTCCAATTCGGGTTCAATCACCTGCCATTCAGGAATCACCACTACGGGGAATTCATTTAATCTTCTAAGCATTTGGTGCGTCATGATTACCTCTACGGCATGCTGTCCATCCAATAAGGAGTTCAGAATTCCTTGCATCTTCCCCATCTTTGCAGATTGGTAAATGATATCGACAGTTTCTTTCCATCCTGCAGTAGAATAAAGCAATGCAATTTGAGGAATGACATTTATCCCTTTGCAGAAATCCCTTCGGGGCAGGATGAAATCTGCTAATTCTTTAATAACCCGAAAGTCTTTTCGTTTAAATGAAACGTCCTCCTTCTGATTAAAATAAGTTTGAACCCCACCTCCCATACTTATGATGGGAGCTAACTCCTGGCATAGTTGAAGCGAAGTCTTGGGAGCCCTCATCCAAGTCTTGAAATTCATTGTAAAGCTCCAAGCCATTAGATCAAAGGGGATTCCCTGACCAGCCAATGTTCTTGCATGCCAATTTGCCTGGTTTACAGAGTTATTAGCTTCATTATCGCCTGAATAAAAATTTAAACCTATATCTTCTGGTATGGGTTCGGGCATCATGCCACTAAATGCCCAGTTGGAACAAAGCTGAAAATCAGGTGCAGCCTGATGTACTTCTTTTGTGTAGTGAGTGATATATTTCAGAAAAGATTTCCTATTAAATTCTAAGAACTCCTTATAGTATTTATCGATAGGCTTTCGGGGCACTGAATCTATACCGGTTGTTTTTTTAAATTCTGCCAATGCAGCCGGATGGTAATCTGGTTGAAGCGCCCATGCTTCCCCATCGATCCAGGCTCCATCAATTTTATATTTCAGGGCAAGCTCTTTAAGTTGAGGAATTAGCAATTTGTCGGAATAATCTCCCCAAAAACTGGTCTTGTTAGGATCGGGCGTTCCGTTGGGTTGAACGCGTGCTTGATCGGGGTGTAATCGCACATAATTTGCATCCCAAACACCCGAATAATGGACATATAAACTTACCCGTTGTTTTGCTGTTATTTTTCGTATCAGCGCCAAAGGGTCTTTATCGAAGCTTAGGGCCTGCTGCCCCACTTCAGTTGGGTAGGAAGAGACGCCGGGATGCCCTTTGCAATCAACTTGGATATAATCGGGACGACCGTACAGTAATAAGCTATCGACCATTCCTTCAGTTAATGTGGCACCAACATGACCACTAGTGATACTTAGGTGATGGTCGAAATGTAGTCCCCAATAGGAATCCTTGCGAGAAATCTTGGTTTTATGCAGCGGCAAGTCTTTGATAAATCTGTCCGCATTCCTCATGCCTAAAACATGGCTATTTGCTTTGTCTTTTTCAATAAGATGATCTCCCGGGGAGCTTTTCTGGATTATATTTTCAGTGATTTTATTAACCCGTTGACTATTGGCAGTACTAACTAACAAAAAAAAGGAGGCGCTGGTAATAAAAATAAATCTACAAACCAATCCAATTGATCTAGATTTAAAATTAAATTTCATTTTCATAAGATGATGATTAAGGGATACAATCAAAGAGGAGAAGCAATCTCGTTAGGCAAATATATCCTAAATGTAGTATTGAAATAAAAAGGGGAGGGATAATATATCTTGTAGCCGATGCGTTAAAAATGGAATTTTACTATGGTCCCTTTCAGATCATAATTTACAAAGCCAGATTGATTGCGGTGGATTCTCTTATTTTTAATAAAGGCTCCAAAACAATATCCTGTATTTTCTTACTAGTTTCCGTTTTGCTTGAATTAATCATATTAATCAAAAGCCTAGCCGCGGTTTTACCCATTTCCACCGTTTGCTGATCTACGGAAGAAAGTGAAGGGCTAATATGTTCCCCAAAAGTTTCGTTGGCAAAACCTATTACACCAAAATCATTCGGCATATTTACTTTCCTATCTTTTAATCCTTTGATTATACCTAATGCCGAGAAATCTTCTGCAGCAAAAACGGCATCGGGGATTTCTTTTAACCCAAAAAAATATTCCACCGATGCTATACCGCATTGAATAGATAAATCGCCCGAATAAATAAGCTCGTTATCGATGGATATTTCATTTGCTCTCAAAGCAGCTAGATATCCTCGTAAACGATTATTAAAATTTGATAACTGCTGGGGCCCACTTACATGGGCAATTCTTTTATACCCTACATTAATTAGATGTTGGGTTGCATTAAAAGCCCCCTTATAATCATCAATTACTACAGTAGGTACATTGAAATCAGCAAAGGTTCTATCAAATAAAACCAATGGAATGGCTTTTGCAGATAGATCCTTGAAATGGCTGTAATTAGTAGTTTCTTTTGCAATGGATGCTAATATCCCATCTACCTTCGCTTCTAGAAAAACCTCAATCCCCTTTTTTTCAAGCGAGGTACTCTCTTCGGTCTGGTACAATAATATATTCAAGCCTAAACTACTGGATATCATTTCAATACCACGAACTACCGATCCGAAAAAATTCATCTGGGCACTTGGAATCATTACTCCGATGGTATGGGATTTACCAGAGCGCAGAGAGGAAGCAATTGCATTTCGTTGATAATTGAGTTCTTTAGCTTTTTCCTTTACCAATCGAATGGTTTCTGAACTGATGCGAGGATTATCATTCAATGCTCTTGAAACAGTGCCAGAAGTAATTTTTAACTCCCTGGCAATATCATGGATCGTAATACTTTTTAGCATATTTGGATTTTAAAAATCTCTTTGCGCTAGTTTCAGATTTAGTAATTCGTTTAACTAAAAGTAAATAATATATAAATTTTGTAAAACAAATATATCGGAAATATTAAATTTAACCTAGAAAATAGCCAATTATATATTCCAACCAACATTATAAGTGATAATTGGGCTATGGAAATGAGATTTCCCTGATATTTTATGACTATCAGTATATTGTTATAAACGCTCTTATTTAAACGTTTTATAGTCTATAAAATGATTTCTGTCCCTACCAGACTTTGTTTTACGAATTTCTTTAATGCTGCTGGCAGAACATCCATAATATCCTGCATTTCATCATCCGATATAAAATATTTCAAGGCCTTAAAAACTGCAGCAACTGCCGTTTTAGTATTGGGAAGATCTCCAAAATCAAATTCTGCCAATCTACCATCTTCCTTCCTTACTTCTTCTAGAAAATCAGCAATATGGTTAATCCGATTAAAATCCTTATTAAATTTCCACCCATCTACATAAACTCCCTTGAGCGACATAGGTAATTGCGCCAGCAACTGAAATGATTCTTCATGAGTTAATCGATTTCGAAGTGAATGAAAAACGGCACGGATAATTCTTGCTGCTTTATCTTTTGGTATTGAAAGCTCATCGGTTATCAGGTGAACAACTTCATTTCCCATCAATGCATATTTTTCAAAATCAATTGACATAAATTATTTTTTTAGATCAAGAATTCAAAAGAATGGCATCTAATACTTCAACAGGGTAAGTGGTATATTACCTCGCATCAGATTTAACCTTGGAGAATAAATTTACTCCAAAAGCAAAGACAGTATTTAATAAATTAGGTTCATCGGCTTTGATGAATGGTATATTTTTCACTCCATCGATTATAGCCTCACTGAGCAAATGTTCTGGTCGAAACATTTGTTTTAATTCTTTCCAGTTAACTTGTATTTCATCTGCCAAGCCATCTCGATATTTTTTAAGCTGCTGTTTTTTTATTTCCAGCTGTTGAATAG
>CANIMM010000002.1 GCA_947468255.1 Chitinophagaceae bacterium
AGGTATGATGTCAATCGTCGTAAGTTAGATCGTATTGCACAGCTCTCTATTCCCAATCCATGGGGTATTGCCTTTGATAAGTGGGGACAGGTTTTTTATGAAGAAACTTCTGGACCAGATGTAACCTGGATGATTCCTGGAACTGTTAAACCTAGGTACGGCGAGTACACACCCAAGGCTGAAAGCTTGATTGAAGAGAAGCAGCGGGTAAGGCCTACTTCAGGACTTGAATTTGTGTCGAGCCGTCATTTTCCAGATGATGTGCAAGGAGATTTAATACTCAATAATACCATTGGCTTTTTAGGAACCAAGCAACATACTCTTACAGATGATGGAACTGGCTATAAAAGTAAATTTCGTCAGGATTTGGTGAAATCATCCGATATGAATTTCCGTCCGGTTGATATGGAATTTGCACCCGATGGTTCACTCTATATTGCTGATTGGCACAATGTACTCATTGGTCATATGCAACACAATGCAAGGGATCCACTTCGTGATCATTCGCATGGAAGGATTTACCGAGTTACCTATCCGTCAAGGCCATTGGTTGTTCCGGCTAAGGTAGCTGGTGCAAGCATTGATGAATTGCTGAACAATTTAAAACTTCCTGAGTACAGAACACGCTACCGTACTCGCAGAGAAATCAGAGCACATAAAGCTACTGAAGTACTTCCCATTCTTACAAAATGGATTGCTAATCTTGATAAGCAATCTCCTGAATATGAGCATGAATTGCTGGAGGCGTTGTGGGTGAGTTGGGGACTTGATAAGGTAGACCAACCCTTGCTTCGTCAGTTGCTACATGCCAAAGATTTCAGAGTAAGAGCTGCCGCTGTGGAAGTGCTCCGCTTTACCGGACACCAGGTAACCGACCAAGCAAATTTATTAATGAATGCTGCAAAAGATGATAGTGGCCGTGTAAGATTAGAATCAATAGTAGCAGCCTCATGGCTGGAGAAAGAGAAAGGCTTACCCATCGTATTGGAGGCAGGTAAAAAACACCTCGATCCTTGGATGTCGAAAGCGTATGAAATATCTGTGGCGCATTTGAATGGACATGGAATGACAGAGAAAAAACCGGTTCTTGCTGCAACCCTTCCCGGGGCAATTGACAATAAAATTATGATGGCGGGAAAGGCAATTTATTCGAGGGATGGTTTTTGTATCACCTGTCACCAGCCAGATGGAAAGGGGCTGGAAGCAGCTAGTTTTCCTCCACTTACTGCCTCTAATTGGGTGCTAGGAAGTGATGAGCGAATGATTAAAATAGTACTCAAAGGAATTTATGGACCTATTGAAGTGAATGGAAAAAAATATCCTGGCCAAGTACCCATGACACCTTTTGAAGGCATGTTGAAAGATGAGGAAGTGGCAGCTGTTATTACCTATGTGCGAAATTCTTTTGGTAACAAAGCTGCTGCTGTAACTGCAGATAAGGTCAAAGCGGTGCGTGCATCCATTAAGGGTAAAGTAGGGTTTTATACACCAGAAGAGTTACTCAAACAATATCCACTAAGTAAATAAGTGCAATTTTTTTAAACGATTTATTTGTTTATCAAATTTATTTTTAGTTATGAAAAAACCAATTAGCATCCAATATTTTTTATTACTGTTGCTTTCGCTTCAATCAGGCATGCTTGCGTTTGCCCAAAAAGCGAATCAGTCAGCAGCAAAAAAGCCACTCATTGTTTTTGTAACGGGCGACCACGAATACAGTGGTGAGTCAACGCTTCCAATAGTAGCAGCCGAGCTGGAAAAAAATTATGGGTTTCGCACCAAGGTATTAAAAGCCTTTCCCGATCACAATGCAGAGGAAAATATTCCAGGGTTGGAAGCATTGAAAGAGGCGGATATTGCCGTGTTTTTTCTTCGCTGGAGAAGACTTCCTGCAGATCAAGTACAACTCATAGAGGATTATTTGAAAACCGGCAAGCCGCTGATTGGCTTTCGCACAACTACACATTCTTTTAATTACCCTGCTGGTCATCCATTGGAAAAATGGAATACATTTGGAGAGATGGCATTTAATGCTCCTCCAGGATGGGGCGGCAAGGCCAAGCATACCCATTATGGGCACAAATCTTCTACGGATGTAAGCATCATTGCTGCAGAAGCAAAAAATGTATTGCTCACCGGAGTGGCAAATAATTTTCATGCTAGATCTTGGCTATACCAAGTGTTGCCCAATTTTCCATCCAATGGTTCAACCGCTTTATTGATGGGCCATTCAGTTAATTCTGAGAATCCTGCCGCGTATGATAATCCGGTAGCTTGGACAGGTATAAATAGTTATGGTGCGAAGTTTTTCTTTACCACCTTGGGGCATCCAGAAGATTTTGATCAGGAGCCTTTTCAGCGTCTGGTGATCAATGCCTTTCATTGGGTAGCGGGCAAACCGATTCCCAAAAAATGGGCCGGTAAAATGGAGATAAATGTGCCGTATCGGGATTGATTTTCAAAATTACAACCATGAATAAAATAGGATTTAATACACTGGTTTGGTCGGCGGTAATGTCGGATGACTTACTGCCCATTATTGACCGATTGAAACAAATTGGTTATGACGGAGTGGAATGTTTTATAGGCGCTCCTGATGAAAAAGCCTACCAGCGTTTTGGTAATCATGCCCATAATATCGGGCTGGAGACTACTGCAGTTTTTGTAGTAGGTAAGGATGAAAATCCAGTTAGTCCAGATGCCGCCATTCGGGCGAAGGGGCTAGATAGAATTAAGTGGGGGATTGATAGGGCATACGATATGAAGGCAACCGTACTTTGCGGGCCCTTTCATTCTGCACACGGTGTTTTTGCGCAGCACCCTCCTTTGGAAGAGGAATATAACTGGTGCGGTGAAGTATTACATGCAGCGGGGGAATATGCTGCCAAGGCAGGTATCACGCTAGCACTGGAAGCATTGAATCGTTTTGAATGTTATTTGTGCAATACGGTGGAGCAGTTGGCCAAATTGGTTAATACGGCGGCACACCCCAATGTAAGAGCAATGTTTGATACACACCATGCCAACATTGAAGAGAAAAAAAATCGCGATGCGATTATCAGCATTGCACCGCACTTGGCACATTTTCATATCAGCGAAAATGATCGAGGAACTCCCGGTGATGGACATGTGCAGTGGGAAGAAGTTTTTTCTTCTTTGGCCCAAATAAAATACGATGGCTGGCTTACCATTGAAGCTTTCTCAAGGAATGATCCTGATTTTGCCAATGCAATTAATGTATGGCGCGAATATTCAAAGCCATGGGATATGGCAACCAATGGGCTAGCATTTATTAAGCAACAATCTATTAAGGCCCAAGGCCTATAATTTTTTTTATAAGAATCCAATTCATTGCTTACTATTAAACAATTCAATTTAATTTAAAAACAATTCTATGAATTCAACACAATTGAATACCGACAATGCATCCGCCGATGAGCAAGGCAAAAAGCTGCTTTTCTGGGGATGTTTTATCGCATTGACTGCTACTGCATTTGGTTTTGTTTTCCGCGCTTTCATTATGGCCCAATGGGGCATCCAGTTTGGTTTGAGTAAAACCCAGCAAGGAGAAATATTTGGAGTTGGATTTTGGCCTTTTGGAATTAGCATTGTTTTTTTTAGTCTAATCATTGATAAGATTGGTTACAAAAAATCAATGGTTTTTGCTTTTGTCTGTCATATTGTTTCTGTGGCAATTACCATTTTTGCTACTGGCTATTGGATGCTTTTTGCAGGTACTTTTTTATTCGCATTGGGTAATGGAGCAGTGGAAGCAGTGGTGAATCCGGTAGTGGCTACCATGTTTCCAAAAGAAAAAACCAAGTGGTTGAATGTATTGCACGCCGGTTGGCCTGCTGGAATGGTAGTAGGTGGATTGCTAGGTATATTTATGATCAACCAGCAATTTCCATGGCAGCTAATTATCGGATTTGTGCTGGTGCCTGCAATCATTTATGGTTGGATTATCGCAAAGCGTACATTCCCGGTTAATGAGCGGGTAGAGGCTGGCGTTAGTTATTTAGAAATGTTAAAAGAAGTGGGTATTTTGGGTGCATTGATTATCGCTGCGCTTTGTTCCTTTCAGCTGGGCAGTCTTTTTCAATGGTCATTTACCGTTAGTGTTATCATCACCTTAGCCCTTACGGGTATTTTTGGATATTTTGTTCGCTCTTTAGGCAGACCACTGTTAATTGTGCTGTTGGCAATCATGATTCCGCTGGCTACCACCGAATTGGGTACCGATAGTTGGATCACCGATTTAATGACCCCGGCGATGATGCAAATGGGTTTCCAAGGCGGATGGGTATTGATTTACACCTCGATTATTATGGCCTTACTACGTTTGTATTCAGGACCCATTGTTCATAAACTTTCCCCCATCGGCTTGCTGGTAGCTGGCTCATTGGTTGCCGTTATTGGATTGGTACTACTTTCCTATTCAACGGGTTTTTTAATTATCATTGCGGCTACCATTTATGCATTGGGTAAAACATTTTTTTGGCCTACCATGTTGGGCGTAGTATCCGAACAGTTTCCAAAGGGAGGAGCCCTTGCTATCAATTTCACCGGAGCCGTGGGTATGATGGGTGTAGGAGTGATTGGTGCAGTTATTCTAGGATTTGTTCAAGATAGACAACTCGATCAAAACCTTGCTACTTACGATCAAAAAAACAATACCACCCTGCATGCAACTTATTTAACCGAATCAAAGACAGGACTTTTTGGATCCTATCAAGCAGTGGATAGCAAAAAATTATCAGCCGCACCTGCAGCAGCGGCGGAGCAGATAAGTTCAGTTCAAAATGATGCTAAAAAAAGTGCGCTTCGTACCGTAGCTGTTTTTCCGGCATTCATGTTTTTTTGCTACCTTTTCATTTTCTTTTATTTTAAATCCAAGGGTGGCTACCGACCGGTGGTGATCGCCAAGGAATAAAAAATTCATTCATTATTTCAATCAATAAACAGAACGACATGCAAAAAAATAATTACCCTAAACTACACAATGCAACATGGCCAGGTATTGTAGGCAAGGGACCTGATTCAGAGCCCCCTATTTCTTTTGATGACTTACTGAAATTTACAGCCGATGCGGAAGTAGATGGTGTGAAGTTTGACGGAATTGATATCGGGCTTTTTGAACCTCATATTGATATCGACAGTTCGGATGACGGCATTAAAAAATTAGCGGATAAAGTATCTTCCCTCAACTTAAACATCGGTAGTTTGGTAGCACCCATCTGGGGAGGCCCTGCCATGGGTAGTAAGGAAGATCGCGCAGTATTTGTAGAGATGGTGCGCAAATCTTGCCACTTTGGACAAAAGCTCCGTGAATATGGGGTGAGGCCCAACGGCATTGTTCGCATCGATTCTGCCAGTAAACCAGAAGCTTGGGCCTTGGATCCCGTGAACAATACCAAGCTCATTGCAGACACTTTTCGCGAAGCTTGTGATGTAGCTGCCTCCTATGGCGAAAGACTGGCTGCAGAAGGAGAAATTTGCTGGGGTGGTATGCATAGCTGGAAAGCAATGATTGACACTTTAGAAGCCGTTGACCGTCCCAATATTGGCTTTCAAGCCGACATGGCCCATACACTTTTATACCTCTTGGGTTACAATAGTCCGGATGATAGAATATTGCCTTCCGACTTTGATTGGAGCGATGGGGAAGTGCTAGATGCGGGGCTTAGAAAATTAACCCATGCGCTTCGGCCTTGGACCATTGATTTCCATGTGGCACAAAATGATGGCACGGTGCATGGCACTGGCTCACACGACAAAACAGGTCGACATTGCCAAGCCAAAGATCCCAATGGCAAACTAGACATTGCAAAGCATGCTGGCTTTTGGTTGCGCAATGATTCGGGGGAATTGACCAAGGCTTTCCGACATATTTGTTGGGATGGCTGTATGTTTCCCAATGCCGTGATGACGCAGCAACAAACATGGAATGATATTCTAGCGGCTATGATTAAAGTAAGGGATCAACATGGCTGGTATGAAGCAGAATAAAAATAAAATTTGAATAAAATTATAAGCATTAATTTCTTTAATAATGGCAACAAAAAAAACACTCAATATTGGTTTAATCGGCGGAGGCTTTATGGCCCGAACCCATTCCAACGGATACCGTCGCGTTCCTAATTTTTTTCCTGAACTGGAATATGAGCCCGTGCTCAAAGCGGTCTGTTTTCGTAATGAAACAAAATTAAAAGCATTTGCAGAGCAGTGGGGATATGAATCAACTGAAACCGATTGGAGGAAGTTAATCGCCCGTGACGATATTGATGCGGTAGATATTTGCACTCCCAATGATACCCATGCAGAAATTGCGATTGCAGCTGCAGCGGCAGGTAAAATGATTCTCTGCGAAAAGCCACTTGCACGCGACTTGGTTGAATCGACCGGTATGGTAGAAGCGATTGAAAAAGCAGGGGTAAAAAATACGGTTTGGTACAACTATCGCAGGCTGCCCGCAGTTACGCTAGCCAAACAAATTGTAGACTCTGGAAAGTTGGGGAAGATCTATCATTACAGAGCAAATTTTTTACAGGATTGGACGATCAATGAAAATCTTCCGCAAGGTGGTGAAGGCTTATGGCGAATGGATGCTGCAGTAGCCGGATCGGGTGTATTGGGTGATTTACTTTCTCATTGTATCGACACTGCGTTGTGGATCAATGGAGGCATTAAGGATGTGAGTGCAATGACAGAAACATTTGTGAAAGAACGGATGCACCAGCTCACTGGAAAAATGCAGGAAGTAACCATTGATGATGCTTGTTCATTTCTCTGCCATTTTAATAACGGATCATTGGGGCTATTTGAATCTACTCGATACGCACGTGGCCATAAGGCGATGTATACTTTTGAGATCAATGGAGCCAATGCTTCCATTCGCTGGGATTTGCATGATTTGAATCGACTCGAATTTTTTGATAATGCAGATGAATCAAAACTCAAAGGTTGGCGTTCTATCCATATTACAGATGGCGACCATCCCTACATGGATAAGTGGTGGGTACCCGGCTTAGGGATTGGTTATGAACATTCTTTTGTTCACCAAGTTGCTGATTTTCTAAAAAGTATTGAAACAGGGGAGCCATGTTCACCTACCTTTAGGGAGGCGCTGGATACGCAAAAAGTTTGCCAGGCGGTAGCTGATTCAGCAAAATCAAGAAGCTGGAAAGATTGCAATATTTCTTAAAACAGTTTTCAATCAATAATATCAATTAACCATCTTCAAAAAACAATTATGATACAAAAACTAAGTTTTCGGTTAGCCATTTTTATGTTGATAGCAGGGACTACATTGTCCTTACAGGCACAAGATAAAAAAAATGATTTTGTGAAAATATTTGATGGCAAAACCATGAAAGGATGGGAAGGGGACACCGATTTTTGGAGAGTGGAAAACGGAACCTTTATCGGAGAAGTTACCAAAGAAAAACCGCTTAAAACAAATACTTTTCTTATTTGGAGGGGAGGCTTACCGGCCAACTTTGAATTTATTGCGCAGTACCGTATCAGTCCAGGTGGAAATAGTGGGGTTCAATATCGCAGCGAAGAGTTACCCAATATTCGCTTTGCTTTAAAAGGCTATCAGGCCGATATTGATGGTGCCGATGTATACACTGGTCAGAATTATGAGGAGCGTGGTCGTGGATTTTTGGCGAAACGCGGTGAAATATCGGTCTTGAAAGCAGATGTGAAACCTACAATCACCGGTTCATTGGGCAACTCCGATTCGCTGAAAACTAAAATTAAAAATGGCGACTGGAATGAGCTTCACATTATCGTAAAAGACAATCATATGCAGCATTTCATCAACGGAGTTTTAATGAGTGATGTTACCGATGAAGATGCTAAAAATAGAAAATATAATGGATTATTGGGATTACAGGTACATGTGATGCCTTCGATGAAAGTGGAATATCGTAAAATATTACTGAAGCAATTGTAATGGTGAAGAGGTGAATGGTGAATGGTCAATGGTCAATGGTGAATTGTCAATTGTCAATGGTCAATTGAAAGTTTGCGATCTTTCATTTAACTTTCTTATTTAATTACAAAAAATATGCAACAACCGCCGTCAGTGGTTGAAAACCCTGACGGCGGTTGTTGCATATTCACCATTCACCATTCACCATTCACCATTCACCATTCACCATTCACCATTCACCTCCTCACCATTGCAAATACAGCAAAGCCAAGGCTGCCGCTGTCATAATGATTAGAGCGGAGAATCCAAGTATGTTGGATATTTTCCCATTGGTAAATTCCCCCATAATTTTTTTGTTATTGGAGATATGCAAAATGATCGCAATTAAAACGGGTGCTGTAATACCATACAAGATAGCAGTATATATCAGGGCTTTAACCGGTGAAATGCCGATGTAATTCAATGAAAGACCCAGTATTAGGGAAATGGCAATGATGATATAGAACGCTTTGGCTTCGTGAAATTTTTTATCTAGGCCCTGTTCCCAGCCAAAGGTTTCTGCAAAAATATACGAAAGTGATCCGCTCAAAACTGGGATGGCAATGAATCCAGTTCCGATAACACCAACAGCAAATAGCAGATAGGCTAGGTTTCCAGCCAATGGTTTTAATGCCATTGCCGCCTGCTCTACTGTATCGATCTGGTGAATGCCACCATTGAATAAAACGGTGCCAGTGGTTAAAATGATAAAGAACATCACTAGGCCTGAAAAAGACATTCCAAAGTCAACATCCTGTTGCATGTCTTTGATTATTTTTTTATTCACTACCAACTGCTTTTCGGCATGCTTCATTTCTTCTACTTCCATAGTGGCTTGCCAAAAGAAAAGATAGGGAGAAATGGTAGTGCCCAGAATGCCTACTAATATGCTAATAAATTCTTTATTAAATTGAATGGAGGGAATGAAGGTGGAAGAAAGGATTTTTATAAAATCTTGTTTGTACAAAAAAGGAACGATTAAATAAACCAATAAAACAATGCAAAGATATTTAAGGGTGGCAGCGATTTTTTGATAGGGCAAATAAATAATCAATGCGAGTAGAATCAGGGTGAATACCACACTAAAATAGGTGGCTTCAATGGAAGGGAAAAGCAAATTTCCTACAGCGCCCATTCCTGCAATATCGGCACCAATGTTCATGATAATGGCGGGAAAACTAAATAGCAGCATGAGGTACAATACCGGCCTTGGATAATTTTTCTTCAGTGTGCCCGTTAGTCCTTTTGAAGTAACCATTCCTATTCTGGCACACATTTGCTGGATGGAGGCCATCAATGGAAAGGCAATCAGTGCGGTCCAAAGGGTGGAAAGACCATAGGCTGCTCCTGCCTGTGAGTAGGTGGCAATACCAGATGGATCATCGTCGCTGGCACCGGTCACCAAACCTGGTCCAAGCAATTTCCAAAATCGGGATAGTCTGCCAGGGTTATCTGTTTTTGTTTTCATTGTTAATTTTTGTTAGCACAATCTGCTGAAGGCAAAATCAATTGCTAAAAAGTCAAATTTATTTTTTCGGAATTTTCGAAAGATCGGTTAATTCAACTTTTCGAAATTCTACTTCGGAGCCTTCTGCTTGCAGTGCAATATGGCCCTTGCTAGCCGTGGCGTTAAACCCTTTGTTTAAATTATCTCCATTCAGCCATACGTTGATGGTATTTCCAATGCATTCAATGGTCATGCTATTCCATTCGCCCAGCGGTTTTTCGGAATCGTCGGTTAGGTTTTTTATTCGCCTTTCTTTTCCTTCGGTAATGCCCCATTTTTCTTTAGGGCCTCGGCGGGTTTCCATATCAGGCACTTCGATATCTTCCACGATGCACCAAAAATCACCTGCATTATCGTGCATCATTTGTATTTCTATCGATTTTGGAAACATTTTATAGAGGGCCCTTGGGGTAGAGGCAAATACAAGTACGCCACAGTTTCCGGGTTTTCCTGCAAAACGATATTCTAGGTTCAGTCTGAAATTTTCATAGTCGGCATCGGTAATTAAATGCCCTTGGGGGGTGCCCAGACTAACCAATAAACCGTTGCGGATAATAAATGGATTAATGGCAGCTGAGTTGGAATCCATTTCCGGTACATCTACGTGCCATCCGCTTAAATCTTTTCCATTGAAAAGGCTTTTAGTTTGAGCTGTTATGCTAGCGAGAAAAAAATGCATTCCTATCAAAAGGAGGACAGACTTATTCATAACTCAATTTTTTTTTCTGCTTTACCAATATTAATCAAATCTGTAGGAAAATTTGCATAAATCTTCGGGAAAGATAAAAAAGAATCTCCCGCAGATTTTCGCAGATTGAGAGCACGCAGATGAACACAGATTTGAGTATTGAGTTGGAAAGTGTAGTTGAATAAAAAATCAGCGTAAATCTGCGGAAAAATCAGCGTAAATCTGCGGGAAAAAATAAAAAAAATCCCCTCCTGAAAAAGAGGGGATTTTGAAATTCAACATTTTAAATAGTATTTATGCCACCGCCTTGTTCACTAGGGAGGCCGCTTCGCTTAGCAGAATCGCACTTTGCACTTTTAGTCCGCTTTCGTCAATTAGTTTCTTGGCCACATCTGCATTGGTGCCCTGCAAGCGGACAATGATCGGTATTTCGATATTGCCAATGGATTGGTAGGCATCAATAACGCCCTGGGCTACACGATCACAACGTACAATACCACCGAATATATTAATCAGAATGGCTTTTACTTTCGGATCTTTTAAGATAATGCGGAAACCTGCTTCCACCGTTTGCGCATTGGCGCTGCCGCCTACATCCAAAAAATTGGCAGGCTCACCACCACTTAATTTAATCATGTCCATGGTAGCCATCGCAAGTCCGGCACCATTTACCATACAGCCTACATTGCCATCTAATTTTACAAAGTTCAGGTTAAATTTACCCGCCTCTACTTCGGTAGGATCTTCTTCCGATATATCGCGCAGTGAGGCAATGTCTGGATGGCGCATAATGGCATTGTCATCCACATTCATTTTACAATCTACCGCAATGATTTTTTCATCACTGGTTTTGAACAATGGATTAATTTCCAACATACCGCAATCCAACCCCACATAAGCTTTGTATAAGTTGGTTACAAATTTTACACAGTTCTTAAATGCTTCCCCACTCAATCCAAGATTGAAAGCGATTTTGCGTGCCTGAAAAGGCAGTAGCAATCCACCAGGGTGAATCCATTCCTTAAATATTTTTTCGGGTGTATCGTGTGCTACATCTTCAATATTCATTCCGCCTTCCGTGCTGTACATTACTACATTCTGTCCTTTAGAGCGATCTAATAATATGGATAGGTAAAATTCTTTTACCGGGTTGGCTCCTTCATAATACACATCCTGTGCTACCAAAACTTTATTGACCATCTTGCCGGCAGGGCCAGTTTGAATGGTAACTAGGGTGCCACCTATAATGTTTTGTGCGATTTGTTTTACGGCTTCGGCATTTTTACCTACCGCTACACCGCGTTGCTCAGTCCCAATGATGGTTCCCTTGCCGCGTCCACCAGCGTGAATTTGCGCTTTTACTACCGCAAATTTGCTTCCGTACTGAGAGTGGATTTGTCTGTAAGCATCTTCTGCTTCAGTAGCGGTATTACAGGCAATACCTTCTTGTACTGGAACATCGTATTTTTTTAGTAGTTCTTTTGCTTGATACTCGTGGAGATTCATGTAGTAAAAATTTTGGCGAAGATAGTAAACTATGTGTCAAAAAATAGCGCAGTTTTTATTGTAGGTACCCACATTTCATATCAACCATTTATATATTGATTATAATTAATATAAATCGGTTTTCTTGCTGGTTTGATTGCAAATGGATCTTTATTGTTAACCAGAAGTAAATCGCAGTTTATTTTACCAATATTTTAATCCATCCTTGGGGATAGTTTAGTTTCTTTGCACAACAGTTTTTTGCAGTTAGTGAAGTGAATGCCGATAGTAGGGCATCACAAAGGCGATGGTTATTTAAAAACAGTTCAAATTTTTTATAAAAATATATGGTAACCAAAATTGAAGCTGCGGTTCGTTTCATCCGAGGGTTGTATACAGACAACCCTTCAGTCGGAATTGTGCTGGGAAGTGGCTTGGGTAGTTTTACTGCCGAGATGACAATAGAGAAGGAAATTCCCTATGGCGATATCCCACATTTTCCGGTAAGTACCGTGGAGGGGCATAGTGGCAAATTGATTTTTGGCGTGCTGGGAGGAAAAAAAGTAATTGCCATGGCCGGTCGATTTCATTTTTATGAAGGATACAGCGCTGAAGAGGTGGTTTTCCCGATTCGGGTAATGAAATTTTTAGGTATCGAAACCCTCTTGCTCAGTAATGCTGCAGGTGGAATGAATACCAATTTTGAGGTAGGCGACCTGATGGTTATCAATGACCACATTAGTTTATTCACAGTCAATCCGCTGATAGGTGAAAATTCAGATGCATTAGGACCACGTTTTCCAGACATGAGTGAGCCTTATAGCAAGCAGTTAATCGCTGCTGCCAAATCTATCGCCAAAGCCAATCACCTCGATTTAAAAGAGGGTGTTTATTGCGGGGTTACCGGACCTACTTTTGAAACTCGTGCCGAATATAAGTTCTTACACATTATTGGCAGTGATGCGGTAGGGATGAGTACCGTGCAGGAAGTGATTGCTGCAGTACATATGGGCATGACCGTATTTGCCATTAGCGTGATAACCGATTTAGGAATTCGGGAGGAAGAAAATAAAATCACTCATGCCGAAGTGTTGGAAGCTGCCGGTAAAGCGGAACCTAAGCTGACCTTGCTTTTCAAGGAATTAATTGCTCAAATGTAATCCATGTTTAAAATTGTAGCCACTTTATTTTTTTTGCTGCTATTGCAAACAGCCTTTGCCCAAATTCCCAGGGGGTTTGGAGGTGGCGGCGGTAGAGGTGGAGGTGGAGGAAATAATTCGTCCAACCGGTCGGGTGGCAATCCCAATTCACCCAAGGGAGGGTCTAGCGATACCAGTTCCAAAAGCGCCACACTTGGATTTGAACACAGAGATGATGCAAAGGATTCTATCACCATTGGTTTTAAATACCTAGATTCTATCCGCAATAACAAATTAGACACTTCCATTAACGATTTTTATAATTATTTCATCTTGCCTGCTGCTCAGCAATACCTGGGTAACAATGGTGCTGCCGGTTATTCATTAATTTTCGCCCCCTTGCTAAAACCAGGTTGGGATGCAGGTTTTCACGCTTTTGATGCCTATCGATTTAACTTGGAAAATACCCGTTTTTATAAAACCACCAAACCATTTACACAGTTTGGGTACCAACTGGCATCTGGGAAGGAGCAAATGATTAAGATATTGCACACCCAAAACCCCCAACCCAATTTAAATTTCGGATTTGAATATCGGCTGATTTCTGCACCTGGTTTTTTTGTAACTCAAAATACCAATGTCAACAATTACCGACTATTTAGTAATTACCAAGGGAAGCGCAAGCGATACGCTGCTTTTTTTACGATATTAGCCAATACAGTTAAGAATTCAGAAAATGGCGGTATGAAAAATGACAGCTTGCTTTCTGATAAAGAATTTTCAAAGCGCTTTACCATTCCCGTTAATTTGGGTGGAGATGCTTCTATTCAGCCAAACCCTTTCAAGTCGTCGGTCACTACCGGAAATGTATATAAAGAGTCTACCTTTTTTTTACGGCAAAGTTATGATATCGGAAAAAGGGATTCGGTGGAGGTGAATGATTCCACTACAGATTACCTGTTTTATCCCAAACTTCGTTTTCAACATACTTTTACTTCTAATTCGTATAGCTACCAGTTTAAGGATATTGTGGCGGATTCATCTCTTTATCAAAAGTGGTATGACACTACTTTAAGAAGGCCAACAGATTCTTTAATTGTAATCGATGAGTGGAAACTGATCACCAATGATTTTTCTCTGATACAATTTCCAGACACTAAAAATGCTGCGCAGTTTTTATCAGCTGGCGCTAGGCTTGAAAACTTGAAAGGCATTTTTGCTAGTGGAAGTAAAAATTTTTACAATATTGTATTACATGGAGAATATCGAAATAAAACCAGAAACAGGCTATGGGATATTCTTGCTAAAGGAGAATTTTATCTCAATGGCGTCAATAGTGGCGACTATTCAGCTTTTGCTACGCTCAGTAGAATACTTAATAAAAAATTGGGTAGTGTTCGGCTGCTTTTTAATAATGTAAATAGAAGCCCTTCATTTATTTATACAGGCTATTCATCTTTTAATTTTGGCAACACGGGAGATTATAAAAAAGAAAATATTACCGTACTGAAAGCGTCTGCTGAAAATCCTTTTTTCAATATTTCGTTTACCAATTATTTGATGAACAACTATCTTTATTTTACAGATTTCTACCATACCGCCCAATACAATCAATTGATTAATTTGCTGCAATTAAGTGTTTCAAAAAAAATACCGCTTAGTAAAAAATGGAATTGGTATACTGAAATCACTTTGCAGCAAACTGACGGGGCTGCTCCTATAAAAGTGCCCTTCGTGTTTACTCGAAACCGACTGGCTTATGAAGGTGTATTTTATAAAAATCTAAATTTGAGCGCAGGAATTGAATTCCGTTATTACACTTCTTATACATCCTATAATTATTCTCCGCTGATGGGGCAGTTTGTAACCCAAGATTCGGTGGCTACAAAAAACCGACCGGACCTGAGCGGTTTCCTTCATTTCAGGATTAAAAAATTTACAGCATACCTACGACTAGAAAATTTAAATACAGTTGATTTTTCAAATGGGTTCGGTTTTACTAAAAATAATTTTGCAGCGCCACATTATGCCTATCCAGGTTTAATATTCCGATTGGGAATTCTTTGGAATTTTGTCAATTAGTTCAGCCCCGTCCTTTTTTAGTTGGGTACATTACTGCAATGGTTTTAATTTGTCCTTAAGTCCTATCTAATTTGAATATATTTTTTTAACTTGTATTACAATGAAAAAAATCTTCCGTTGGATAGCGTCATTATTTAAAAAAAAATGTTGTCAATGAAAATCATATTTGCAGTGATCCTATTTGTAGGGAGTAGCCTTTTTGTAAGTGCACAAGTTGCTATTGGGGAAAAGGCCCCTGAATTTTCTTTGCGCAATGCGAAGGACAAATTGGTAAGCTTGTCATCCTTTCGTGGAAAAGTAGTGTTGATTGATTTTTGGGCGAGCTGGTGCGGTCCTTGCCGAGCTGCAAACCCTAGTGTGGGAAAGCTATACAACAAATACAAAGCAAAGGGATTTGAAGTGTTGGGCGTATCGATTGACAGTAAAAAAGCAGCCTGGCTGAAAGCGATTAAGCAGGATCAAATCCTGTACTCTCAAGTAAATGATCCCAAAGGCTGGTATTCGCCAGTGGCTGAAAAATACGGCGTGAATCAAATTCCTACTTCATTTTTATTGGATAAGGCAGGTAAAATTATTGCCATCGATTTGGCAGGGCCTGCGTTGGAAAGCAAAATGAATGAGCTTTTAAAAAACTAGCTAGTATAAATTTATTCACTTACTTCAACTAAGTAGCCGAGTAGCGGTTTGTTATTCACCAGTAGGGTTAGGGGATAAGTATCTTCCATGTCAAATTTATGGCTGAAGGAAATCACTCCGCCAGTAAATGTGAAATCTACTGTTTTGGTTTTCTTCTTTTTGTTTTCGCCCATTTCAAGGGATACGATTTCTATCGCACTGCTGGAATTGATTTTTACACTAAATGATACCGGCTTGCTGAGCTTTGTTTTAATGAAGCCATTCTCGGGTGCAAATTTGCCGAGTTGGTATTCGTAAGCGGCATTTTTCACCAAGGGCATTGAAAAAAAAGAGCTCTCCGTTTTTGGTCCTGCTCCTAGCATCCAGGCACTATTGTCAGGAAAATGCTGGAAGTTAAAAATAGTTTTATCCGAAAAAAAGTAATCAGCATTGAAGGCCTTCGTAAATTTGGTCTTTTTATCATCGCTATACCCACTGCCCCAAGTTGGGTCTACATAATACCAAGAATCAGGGCTTTGACCCAGCTGTACAACCGCCCATGTATGGTTCAGCCCATCGGGCTTTTCTGTGATCTGTTCCGTAGTGTTTTTCGCATATCCGTCTACGGTAAGGCAACGTATTTTTACCACACTACACATGTCTTGAAACAATCCTGCAAATCCGGCAGCGGTAGCTTTTCTTGATTTTAAAACTAGATCGGTATTTGTTTTTTCATTGTCATTATTTTTACCAGCCTTTACATCGTAATTTATATTGTAGGCAATCCAGTCAAAAATTGCCCTTACTTTATCCTTTGGATTGGGAAATTTTTTGGTTACAATATAACTGATGGTCCCCATATTGAGTGTGTCCAATGACCCCAGCGTTTTCACATAGTTATCTACAACGGAAAAGTCATCATTAGTAGTCTGTGCATCAGCTTGAATGCCCAGTGCCATTATGAATAGGGCCAATAGAAACCTATGTAAATAGTTCATAAAAAAATAATTTATTAGTTTCAAAACGAGGCTTATTTTTTATAAAACCACCCTTAGTAAAAGTGCAAATCCATTGTCATTTTTGGGATTGTCACTAATGACAACCACATGTAAACCCGCCGGGGTCCATACCTTAAACAGGTCTCCCTTTTTGTGCTTTGCGATTGCTTCATCGAGTTGGGGCAACATAGCGCCGCGGATAAACCAGCCCAAGTCCCCACCTTTTAAAGCAGAATAATGATCCACGCTATAGGTATTTGCCATTGCGGAAAATGTGCTGCTGTTCGATTTAATTCTTTTTATAATGTTACTGGCCAAGGAATCGGCGAATTTTTTACTAAATGTAGCAGTGTCGATCAGGATATGGCTCACATGGTAAAATGTATTGGGAACTTTTGCAAGCACCTTGATTAAATAGTTGGCACCTTTAAATGGACCATACACTTTGCCAATTTTACCATTGTATGCAAGGCTGTCGGAAATGCCCCTGAAAGAAGTGGTACTTACCACAGTTACTGTATCAATTGTATACTTTTTTTTAAGCTTGTACTTTACGTAACCGATTGGATCACGGGTGGTGTCCAGTTCTTTTTTAATTTGATTAATAGATTGACTTTTGACAAGCATAGTCATCATCAGTAGGAAGGCAAAAGAGAGTGCTTTTTTCAATGGTTTATTTTTTACAAATATACAATGCGTATTGAGGAAATGATTGAGATATGGAATTCCTTTTGCGTAGACCTTGGTAATCGGTTAAATGCAGGAAACCCTATTCATTTTTCAGTAGACTGTTTTTATACAGGGAATTCTTTTATATAATCCAACGCTGTTGCAAAGAATCAACTATTTTTCTTTCAACGGGCATAAATAATCACTAATGCCTACAATAGTAGGTAATTGGCTTAATTATTGCTATTTTACTGCTCAACAAGATGTAGAAAGCATTCAACTTGCAATTTTTCAGCTGATTCCGTATTACTGTAAGATATTACAATTCTTTACCTGTTTCATTCAATCAAGATTAAATACCCTCTTAGTGGGGTCAAAATAACAATTTATGTGTGGAATAGTTGGATACACTGGATACAGGGAAGCTTACCCGGTAGTGATAAAAGGGCTAAAAAGATTGGAATATAGAGGATACGACAGTGCAGGGGTAGCATTACTCAACGGCGGATTAAAAGTGTATAAAAAGCAGGGTCGAGTAGCTGAACTCGAAGAATTCATTGTAGGCAAGGACCTTCATTCCCATATTGGCATTGGGCATACCCGCTGGGCCACCCATGGCGAACCTAGTGACCGAAATGCGCATCCGCATACAAGTGCCAAGGGCAAACTAGCCATGATTCACAACGGAATTATTGAAAACTACGCGCAGATAAAAAAAGAACTACTCAACAAGGGATACCTATTTACCAGCGACACCGACACCGAAGTGCTCTTGAACTTCATTGAAGACATCAAAGTAAACAATGAGTGCAATCTTGAAGAAGCTGTAAGGATTGCATTAAAAAGAATTTCTGGTGCCTATTGTATTTTACTAATTGATGAGTCCGATCCCGAAACAATCATTGCTGCAAGAAAAGGAAGTCCACTAGTAATTGGTGTTGGAAAAGGAGAACATTTTTTGGGTAGTGATGCTTCCCCCATGCTGGAGTACACCAAGGAAGTAGTATATGTAAATGATTACGAGCTCGCCATCGTGAGGCCGGATGAATTAATCCTTAAAAATCTAGGCAATGAAAAAATAACACCCTTTGTGACAAAATTGGATATGGAACTTGCTGCAATTGAAAAGGGCGGATATGACCACTTTATGCTGAAGGAAATATTTGAACAACCCAGCAGCATTCATGATTGCTTACGAGGAAGGCTAGACGCTTCTGCCGGCACCATCACCATGAGTGGTATTGAACAGAACATTGAAGCATTTAAATCTGCCAGCCGCATCATTATTGTTGCTTGTGGTACTAGTTGGCACGCAGGGTTGGTGGCAGAATATATTATAGAAGAACTTTGCAGGATACCAGTGGAAGTGGAGTATGCATCCGAGTTCAGGTACAGAAATCCAGTGGTCAATAAAGGTGATATTATAATTGCAATTTCCCAAAGTGGCGAAACGGCAGATACGTTGGTTGCTATTGAACGTGCCAAAGAACAGGGAGCAATTATTTTTGGAATTGTAAATGCCGTAGGGTCTTCCATTGCAAGGATTAGTAATGGTGGCGCTTATACCCATGCAGGTCCAGAAATTGGCGTAGCCTCCACCAAAGCCTTTACTGGGCAGCTTGCTGTGCTTACAATGATGGCATTAAAGATTGCCAAGAAAAAGAGCAGCATCACAGATGAAAGATATACCCAACTATTATTTGAACTAGAAGCGGTACCAGAAAAAGTGGATGCCTTACTGAAAAATGCAGGAAAAATAAAAGCAATAGCCGAAAAATATAAAGACGCTACGGATGCCTTATTTTTAGGCAGAGGGTATAATTTCCCCATTGCATTAGAAGGGGCATTAAAACTAAAAGAAATTAGTTACATACATGCAGAAGGTTACCCTGCAGCTGAAATGAAACATGGTCCCATTGCACTGGTGACAGATACTTTACCCGTAGTTTTCGTTGCAACAAAAGATAGTTACCACGAAAAAATTGTAAGCAATATCCAGGAAATAAAAGCTAGAAAAGGATTGGTGATCGCCATCATTACCGAAGGCGATGAGGTGATTGCGGCATTAGCAAATGATGTGTTTTTTGTTCCGCCGGCAGATGAAATGATCGCACCTATGCTTAGCTGTGTTCCTTTGCAACTGTTGTCCTATTATATGGGTATTACTCGCGGAGTGGATGTGGACAAGCCGAGAAATCTGGCTAAAAGCGTAACCGTGGAATAATCAAGGCCCGATCTTTATCCGTATTTAAATTTTACCAACAACAAAACAACTGCAATTTAAAACAGTTTTTAGTTTTTAATTTTCAGTGAATCAATTACTCTTTACCCCATGAACATCATCACCAAACATCCAGTAAACAATCTTGGCTACAATTTTGTGGAAGAAAAATATATCCCAAAAGGTAAGGACGAATATTATCTTAGGTACTTACAGAATCCCAACTGCAGTGGATATCGAAAATTAACGGCAAATGAAATAGAGGTGCTGGTTCGGAATCGAAACACTTCCGACGATTGGAATAAAATATTTGTATCCTCCGCCTTTAATCCGGAGTTGGTAAAGAACTGCAAATTTTACGGTTTGATTCGGATTGGAAAGCTGGAGGCTTTTTACCTTGAATTTCATAATTTCAAATTACCCGTTGGGCTCTACAATAGTACCATTATCAGTTGTGATTTTGGTAACAATGTATGTATTGAAAATGTGAATTCGCTCAGCCATTATATTATTGGAAACGAGGTAATGATTGCCAATGTGAATGAAATGGCTACCACCGAAAAGGCTAAATTCGGCAATGGGGTTATTTTTAAGGGCGAAGATGAAAATATTCGCGTGTGGATGGAACTCTGCAATGAAAATGGGGGAAGAAGAGTTATTCCATTTGATGGCATGCTTGCCGGAGATGCCTATTTGTGGAGTAAATTCAGGGATCAAGAACAGCTGATGAATAAATTCAAGGAGTTTACAGACAACCGATTTGTACCACAAAGGGGTCGTTATGGAACGATTGGTGACCGCACCGTTATTAAAAACTGCAAAATTATTAAAGATGTTTTGATCGGCACCGATGCCTATTTAAAAGGAGCCAATAAATTAAAGAATCTTACCATCAACAGCGATGAAAATCGCACCTCCCAAATTGGTGAAGGCTGCGAATTGGTAAATGGGATTATTGGATATGGATGCAGGATTTTTTATGGCGTAAAAGCAGTACGATTTGTTATGGCTGCCCATTCACAATTGAAATATGGTGCAAGACTTATCAATTCCTACCTTGGCAACAACTCTACCATCTCCTGTTGCGAGGTGTTGAATTCACTCATTTTTCCTGCACATGAACAGCATCATAACAATTCATTTTTGTGCGCCTCTCTATTAATGGGTCAAAGCAATATGGCTGCAGGAGCTACCATTGGGAGCAACCACAACAGTAGAAGTGCAGATGGAGAACTCATTGCTGGCCGGGGTTTTTGGCCGGGCTTATGTGTAAGCTTGAAGCACAATTCCAAATTTGCATCTTTCACCATCATTGCCAAAGGCGACTTTCCGGCGGAATTAAATATCCCCGTACCCTTTAGTTTGGTTAGCAATGATGTAAGCAATAACCAGCTGGTGGTGATGCCTGCCTATTGGTTCATGTATAATATGTATGCCTTGGAAAGGAATGCCCATAAATATGTGGACCGAGACAAAAGGACCACTAGGGCACAGTTAATAGAATATAATTATTTGGCGCCAGATACCATTAATGAAATTTTTACATCGCTTAGCCATTTACAAAAATTACAACCCAATGAAAAGGGAATTGCAAACACAAAAGGATGGGAAAACAATTCCCGTAATACGATTGTGTTAAAAGTCCCTCAATCCATTGCCATCTTTACCGAATTGGTACAATATTATGCTGCCACAGAATTTTTACGACATATCCAACAAAACAAGTTCAGCAGTTTTGATGAATTCAAGAAAAGTCTGTCCGCCAAAATTCAACGAAGCGAATGGATGAATATCGGAGGGCAACTGATTCAGCAAATAGCTGTTGAAAAATTGCAATCCAATATCGTTCACCAAAAAGTAAAAAGCTGGAATGAGGTACATGCGTTTTATGCGGAGCAAAGCGCTACCTATTTTACCGATAAACTCAACCATGCCTATACCGCCCTGTTGGAAATACAGACTATTACTCCTAAGCAATTTACCCCAGCATTTTTTAATCAATTACTTGAAAACTCAGTTGCCACCCGTGAATGGATGTGCAAGGGGATCTATGAATCCAGAGCAAAAGACTACCGAAATCCATTTCGAAAAATGGCGTATAGCAATAGCAAAGAAATGAACCAGGTAGTGGGTCGCCTCGAAGACAATAGTTTTATCCAAGAACAAATGGGGCAATTGGAAGAATTAAAAAAACAAGTGAAGTCGGTAAAAAGAAAGCTAAAGTAATTGTGGATGCTTTGCTGTTTAATTTTTCCTATCCAGTCATATATTTTTTTCGATAAGCTTTTGGAGTTAGTCCAACCGTTTTTTTAAATTGTCGAAAAAAATTCGAGGCATTGTTGAATCCTGTTTCAGTGCTAATGGATTCAATGGTTAACTGGTTATTTTCAATTAAAAATTTACAGGCATAACTGATTCTGATTTCTGATAAAAAATCAGTGTAAGTTTTATTGGTCATCATTTTGAAATACCTACAAAAAGAGGTAATACTCAAGCAGCTCAAGGAGGCAATTTCTGCTAGGCTTATTTTGTTCATGTAATTTTTAAGGGTATAGGTATATATCTGGTTGAGGCGATCAGTTTCTAACTGATTGGACTGGTAGAAGGCGTGGGAATTAGTAATGGGCTCGTATTCATTTGTTTCTGCTAGCGTACTTAGTATTGATATAAAAAGTGATATCCTTTGAAGATTCTCAGCTTCATAAGCAGCTTCTAATAAAGCTAAGAGCTTCCACTTCGTATCACCATAAATTAATAAGCCATTTTTTGCTTTTTTAATCAGTTGTGTTAATTGATAAGCTTCAGGCAGCGATAGGAATTCTGGCCCCAAGCAATTGGGTAGAAAATGCATTACGGTGGTCTCTACTTCTAATTTAGATTGCGGAAGTAAGTAGGCATCGTGCGATTTCCAAGTATGGGGAAGGTTTTCGCCTAAAAGCAACATTTCGTCTGAGTAAAAGTTGCTAATATTATCTCCAATAAATCGAAGGCCTTCTCCCTTTTTTATATAATGCAATTCCAGCTCTGGATGATAGTGCCATGTATCTTCAAAATTGGCGGAAACATCTTTACGCAAACTGAAAGAGTTTTCCAGTTTTTTGGGAACCTTGTGATAATGTGGTTTCATGTAATTTTTGAATAATTAACCTAAAATAAGGCTTTAATTGCTATTATTTATCATTTAAATGGACAATTAATGATAAAATAGTACATATTTTAGAAAATAATCTTCAGTTATCTGTGCGCAATTAAGAATATTTTTATTGTCTAATTATATTCATCATTTAGGAACTGCTTGCCACAGATACTGTAATTGTACTTATATGCAAAACCTTCCATTAATTGATTTGTCCATTGTATTCATTTACCTCTTTGGTATGATTGGAATTGGATATTATTTTTCTAAAAAAAATAAAAACACCGAGCAGTTCACCAGTGCTTCTGGGCAAATACCCGGCTGGGCCATTGGTATTTCTATCTATGCCACCTTTTTAAGTAGCAATACTTTTTTAGGTGTTCCGGGTAAAGCGTTCGGTACCAATTGGAATGCATTTGTTTTCAGTATTTCTATGCCTTTTGCCGCATGGGTAGCAGCTAAATATTTTGTGTCTTTTTATAGAAATACGGGTGAGATTTCAGCTTATACCAATTTAGAAAAAAGGTTTGGACCCTGGGCTAGAACCTATGCAGTGGTTTGTTTCTTATTAACCCAATTTGCTAGAATGGGTTCTGTGTTTTTTGGAATGGCACTCACCTTGCAGGCTTTACTGGGTTTTTCAATGTCTTCCATCATGATCGTGATGGGCATTTGTATTATTATTTATACTGTGCTTGGCGGAATCGAAGCAGTGATCTGGACAGAAGTAGTGCAGGGGGTACTTAAAACGCTGGGCGCATTATTAATTCTGTTTTTAATTATTTGGGAGATCCCTGGTGGCGTAACTGCTATTTATGCAATTGCCAAATCGGAACATAAATTTAGCTTGGGAACCGCAGCTTTCAATTTTAAAGAAAGCAGTTTTTGGGTAGTGCTTTTTTATGGCTTTTTTATTAATCTCAATAATTTTGGGATGGATCAAAACTATGTCCAACGCTATCATACCGCCATCTCTGATAAGCAAGCAAGAAAGTCGGTTTGGTTATCCGTTTTTATATATGTCCCTGCCTCCTTGTTGTTTTTTATTATTGGAACATCCTTGTTTGCTTATTATCAAATGAATCCGGCTATTGCAGATTCTTTGAAACACGGATTGGCGGTACAAAAATTAGGGGCAAATGCCAGTGCATTGGATATTACCAATTATATGAGCCAACTTAAGCCTGCAGATTATGCCGATAAAGTGATGCCTCATTTTATGGTAAATAAGGTACCCACTGTTTTTTTAGGATTATTAGTGGCGGCTATATTATCTGCCGCAATGAGTACCATTAGTTCAGGCATGAATGCTTCTGCTACTGTTTTTACAAAAGATATTTATAAAAGATATTTTTCACCACAATTATCGGATAAAAAGGAATTTGTAATTTTATATTCATCTACTATCATTGTAGGTGCAATTGGGTTAATCGTCGGATTATCTATGATCGGTATCAAAAGTATTTTAGATGTCTGGTGGGAATTGTCTGGGATCTTTGCTGGCGGTATGTTAGGGTTGTTTTTATTAGGTTTAATTAGTAAACAAACAAAAAATACAGAAGCCTTAATAGCGGTAATTATCGGTGTGATTGTGATCGTATGGTTTAGTTTTTCTGATAAACTAGGTCCTGATTTGTCTTATTTAAAAATCGCACTGCACAAAAACATGATCATAGTAGTGGGCACTTTAACTATTTTCTTGACTGGCATACTATTCACTAAAATCAAACAATTTATCAAAAAAAACAATCAATAAATAAGATGGAAAATAAATTTGTACCCGTAATGATTACGCCTTTTAATTTAAAGGCAAAGCTAGATTTTGATGTCGTTTCAAAACTAATTGATTTTTATTTAGCCGCTGGCGTCAAAGGTTTTTTTGCCAATTGCTTAAGTAGCGAGATGTACAGCTTAACCGAAGACGAACGTCTGGAGTTGACTAGTTTTATTGTAAAATATGTTCGAGGAAGAGTGCCAATTGTGGCTACCGGTTCTTTTGGCTTAACCATTGAAGACAAAGCAATTTTTGCAAAGAAAATATACGATACGGGCATCGATGCAGTGATTTTAATCACTGGTCATTTTGCCAATATTGAAGATAGTGATGAAGTGCTACTTCGGAATTTTAATCGGATGCTTGAACTTTCTCCAGGAATTCCGTTCGGATTGTATGAATGCCCAGCGCCTTATAAACGAATTCTAACTGCAAATGTTTTTAAAAAATTGGTAGAAACGGGGAGGTTTATTTATCATAAAGATACTTCCATTGAAAAGGAACAAGTATTAGCAAAGCTCACTATTTTAAAAGAGAGTGGCAATACCCAATTTGAATTTTTTGATGCTCATACGCCTAATACATCCTTTGTGATGCGAAATGGCGGAAAAGGAATGAGCGCTATCTCTGGAAATTTTTATCCTGAAATTCTGGTTTGGATGGTGAATAATGCTGCGAATCCAGCTATGAAAGAGAAAGTGGATTGGTTGCAAAATGAGTTGATACAGGTAGACCCTTTAATCCATGTTGCATACCCGATGAGTGCTAAGTATTTTTTAGCCAAAAGAGGATTGCCTATTCGTACAATCAGTCGTGCGCATGTTTTAGAATTAACTCCAGCACAAAAAGTAACTCTAGATGAGATTCACCAAAAGTTTTTAGGTTGGTGTGATACTTTGGGAATTGAAAAAGTAGCAATTGAATCCATTATAGCCCCCAAAGTATTTCAAGATCCAGCGATTTAAAAATTGGCAAGCTATTTCACAAAAGCCCGATTGTTATTGAACAATCGGGCTTTTGTAATCCCATTAATTAATTATCCGTTATTTAAAATGTATTTGCTTGGTTGCTGGATTTTACAAAAGAATGCCCTTTAAAAAAAGATAGGCTACGGAAAAATAAATAATCAATCCGGTAACGTCAACGAGTGTAGCGACAAAAGGGGCCGAGCTAACGGCAGGATCGGCACCTAGCCTTTTTAAAATCAGTGGCAACATCGAGCCCGTTAAAGTACCCCAAAGTACTACGCCAATTAATGAAATTCCAACGGTAAAGCCTATTAGGTAATAATGTGTTCCATATACATTGGGTAAAAACTTAGACCAGAATACTACCCTCGTAAACCCAATAATGCCCAGCACAGAGCCTAGCATGAGCCCCTGGATGACTTCTCTGCGCATGACTCTCCACCAGTTGGCGAGCGTGATTTCACCTACTGCCATTGCCTGTATGATCAAAGTGGAAGCTTGCGATCCGGTATTGCCTCCGCTGGAGATAATGAGCGGAATAAATAATGCCAATACAACGGCCTTTTGAATTTCACCTTCAAAAAAGCCCATTGCCGTAGCCGTAAACATTTCACCTATAAAAAGAATGGTGAGCCATCCCACTCTTTTTTTAAATAATTTAAAAATTGGCATGTCGAGATAAGGTTCGTCCAACGCTTGGGTACCCCCCATTTTTTGCATGTCCTCGCTAAACTCTTCATTGGCCACCCAAAGCACATCATCAATGGTAACAATACCCAGCAGTTTATTACTCTTGCTCACAACGGGTAAGGCTACCCGATTATTCATTTTAAATGCTTCGTTGGCTACCTCTTGGTCATCATCGGCATGCAGTGCAATGAACCTTCCGTCCATTAGCTCATCTACCCGTTTGTCGGGACCTGCCATGATGAAATCCTTTATGCGGATATCATCCAGCAATTCGCCTTTATCATTGATTACATAGATCACATCAATGGTTTCGCTGTTTTTTGCATATTTGCGAATGGTGTTTAAAACATCCTCCACGGTATCATGTTCATAAATATAAATGTAGTCGGGTGTCATTAGCCTTCCTACACTTCCTTCGGGATAGCCCAGTAATGAAAGGGTAACTTTTCTTTCTTCAGGATTTAATGCTTTTACCAATTCCCGCACTGCATTACCCGGTAGTTCACTTAAAAAAGAAGTTCGGTCATCCGGAGGCAACTCATTGAGCAACTCGGCGGTTTTAAAAGGCGGTAACGTTTTAATGATCTTTTTTTGGGTGGGCAGTTCCAATATTTTAAAAACACTGGCAGCCCGATGCAAGGAAAGGTGACTGATAATCTGGCTTTCATAATTTTCATTCTCATAAATAAGATTGGCCACATCACTGATATTCTGGTCATTCAAAAAATCCTGAATCCGTAATATATCTTCTGAGGCAATCGCTTCCTCGAATTTTTGTTGCAGTGTTATTTGATCTAATTCAAGCGACATCTTATTTATTTTTGTGGTAAACTATTAAGGGAGCGATTTTTAAGTAATTCACCAGATTCGGAAGTTGGTGAACAATCAATGAAGCAAGCATTCATTGTAAAATTGATTGTTTATTCCTCCAAGTGTAACTCCTAAAATAACTATCTTGCAAATTACAATTTTTACTTTTAATTCAATGTTATGCTGAAACCTTATTTATTTGTTGATAAAACAGATTCGATGGGAAGAGGTGTTTATACAGCAGAAACGATTGCTGAAAACACCGTAGTCGAAGTGTCACCGGTGATTGTGATGAGTGGCGATGACCGGATCCATTTGGATAAAACAGCCTTGCACGATTATATTTTTGAATGGGGAGCGCTAAAAGACAAATGCTGTATGTCATTGGGGCTGGTGCCGATTTATAACCATAGCTATCAAAGTAATTGCGAATATTTTATGAATTATGACGAGGATGTCATTCTTGTAAAAACAGTGCGCCTCATTGAAAAGGGAGAAGAGCTCACCATCAATTATAATGGCGACTGGGATGATAAGACAAAAATATGGTTTGACGCAGTAGAGGGTTGATGGTCAATGGTGAAATTGATAACGGATAGTTGATAACTGATAGTGTGCTGGATGAATTAGCATAATAGTTCAGAAGCAGCAAGCTGGCCAAATTTTCACCATTCACCATTCACAATTGCCCATTCACCATTGACCATTCACCATTGACCATTCACAATTCAATCACTTTCTTTTCTTGGCAACTTAGTAATGCTGCCTCAATAATGCGCATGATGCCGATACCTTCTTCGGCGGTTACTGGCATTGGTTGATTATTTGTTATGGCTTTGTATACGCCATCATAGTAGTCATAATAGTTACCTTTCAGTGATTCTACCTGCTCCCTAATAATTTGCCCATCTTTTTCGGTATGCAATAAACCTCGTTCCGATGCTGGTTCTGTTCCCCAGTCGGTGGTATTGGGTATTTTACCGGCCAATAAATCGGCTTCTTGCACATCGGTTCTGTTTTTTAAAAAAGACCCTTTTGTTCCATGAACAATAAAACTGGCAAGCGGCTCCCTTACAAATACCCCGCTTTTTAATCGCACGCTGCAATCAGGATAATACAGGAGCAAATCAAACCAGTCATCCACCAAAGATTCGGGCCGGGTGATTCGGATCTCTGCAAAAACAGCTTGCGGAAACCCAAATAAACAAATCGCACTATCGATGATATGGGGTCCAAGATCTTTTAGCAAACCTGACCCGGCGCTTTGAATTTCTTTGTGCGGCTTTGGATTGAGTAGGGGTTTATATCGGTCGTAATGAATTTCTGCTTCTACTATTTTGCCTAGCCAGCCTTCTGAAATTATTTTCTTTACCGTTCTAAAATCACTGTCAAAGCGCCTATTTTGATAAACGGATATTTTTTTATTTACCTTCTCAGCAATGTCTTTCAGCTCTACCGCTTCTGCAACGGTTGTTGTAAAAGCTTTTTCTACCACCACGTGTTTGCCAGCTTGTAAAGCTTTTTTTGCATATTCGTAATGGGTAGCAGTGGGGGTATTCACCACTACCAAGTCAATTGATTCGTCTTCTAGAATGGCTTCCAGTGAGGGGTAGGAATTCACTCCCGGATAAAACTCGCCAATGATTTTCTTGCTTCTTTCCCATGCACCCGCGAGTTGAAAGCCGGGGTGAGCTTGTATAAATGGCGCATGAAATAATTTACCAGACATACCGAACGACAGGAGGGCAGTTTTTATGGAAGGCATATTTTTTAATTTTAATATAGGGTGAAAAATTAATTGGCGGCAATCTCTTTAGTTTGAACACGGTTGATAAAAGGGGCTGCAACACGAATATTTAAAGGCATTTTCAACTAGCGAAGTCCATAGTTTACCTTAAAGTAATTGAAGTCCATAATGACCAATCAATGTAAATAAGACACAACGCGTCACAACACCGATGCAACACCAGGTTATGAGCTTGCTAAGATTTGCGTTTAGCCCAACTCCCACCGCAATGCTTATCGGTGCACCAACGGCCATGGTACCTAAAAATCCCAATCCGATAATGCCATATTTATTCCAAATTTTATTGGCTATCGGATGATTGTTTTTTTTCTTTTCTACTATTTTATTTTTGAAAATCAAACCCCTAATCTTGTTGCCTAAAAACGCGGTAACAAAAACGCCTGTTAGTCCCCCAATCACACTCGAGAAAAAAATCGTCCATGGCGACAAACCTAATACAAATCCAGCCGGTATGGCTGCGTATATTTCAAATGTTGCGAGTCCGGCAACGGTAAGTATTTTAACAATCATATGGGGATATTCAATTTTAAATGACACATGAAATTAGTTGAATCGCATCGTTAAAAATACATAAGTGAGAACTAATTTTTGAAAAGGTGTTTTTTGACTTACAGCTTCTTCACTTTTTGGAGCTTAAAGGAAAACCTGCGGTAGTGATTTGCAGGATGTAAAATAAAACAGGCGAAACCCCAGAAAGAGTTTCGCCTGTTATTATAAAATGGATTCTTATTTGCTTGCGGCAAATTCCTTTCTAATAATATTCAATGCACCACCTGCCTTAAACCACTCAATTTGTTGCTCATTGTAGGTATGGTTTACCTGTATGGTTTGGCTGCTACCATCTGCATGGTGCAATACCAATTGTAGCGGTTGATTGGCTGCAAATATTTCCAATCCTATGATATCAATGGTATCATCTTCCTGTATTGCATTGTAATCTTCCTTGTTTTCGAAGGTAAGACCCAGCATACCTTGTTTTTTCAAATTGGTTTCGTGGATACGGGCAAATGATTTTACCAATACGGCACGTACACCTAGGTGGCGCGGCTCCATGGCAGCATGTTCTCTTGAAGAACCTTCTCCATAGTTTTCGTCACCTACAACGATTGATCCAATGCCTGCTGCTTTATATGCTCTTTGAGTGGTAGGCACAGTGCCGTACACACCAGTCAGCTGATTTTTAACAAGGTCGGTTTTTTCATTAAAAAAGTTGATGGCACCAATCAGCATATTGTTGCTGATATTATCCAAATGCCCCCTAAATTTAAGCCATGGACCTGCCATACTGATATGGTCGGTAGTACACTTTCCTTTAGCCTTGATCAATAATTTTAATCCTTTGAGGTCCTTTCCTTCCCATGCGGCAAAAGGATCCAAGAGTTGCAGGCGTTTACTTTCTGCAGCAACCAATACTTGGATTGTACTGCCATCCTTGGCAGGAGCCTGGTAACCGGCATCTTCTGCATCAAATCCCTTCAGTGGTAATTCAAAACCAGTTGGAGGGTCCAGCTTTACCTGCTCGCCTTTATCATTGGTAAGGGTATCGGTAAGTGGATTAAATGTAAGGTCACCTGCAATTGCCATAGCGGTCACAATCTCAGGACTTCCTACAAAAGCAAATGTATTGGGATTGCCATCTGCGCGTTTGGCAAAATTCCGGTTGAATGAATGTACAATGGTATTTCTTTCTGCTTTTTCTGCACCAACCCTAGCCCACATACCGATACAAGGCCCGCAGGCATTTGCAAAAACGGTAGCACCTACTTTGTCAAATACGCCCAAAAATCCGTCTCTTTCAATGGTGTAGCGAACCAGCTCACTACCAGGGGTAATTGAAAATTGAGCGGTTAGTTTTAGTCCCTTGTCTATTACTTGTTGCGCTAAACTTACGGCTCTGCTGATATCTTCATAAGAAGAATTGGTACAGCTGCCAATCAACCCTACTTCTATTTTAGTAGGCCATCCATTGGCTTGGGCGGCTGCTTTCATTTGTGAAATGGGCGTAGCTAGATCTGGAGTAAAGGGTCCGTTTAAATGCGGCTCCAGGGTGTTAAGGTCGATTTCGATTACTTCGTCAAAGTATAGTTCCGGATGGGCGTATACTTCCTTATCTCCGGTTAAATGTTCTGCGATGGCATCAGCGGCGTTGGCAATTTCCTCGCGGCCAGTTGCTTTCAGATACCGGCTCATGCTGGCATCATATCCAAAAGTGGAAGTGGTGGCGCCTACTTCGGCACCCATATTGCAAATGGTTCCTTTTCCAGTACAACTCATGCTGGTAGCGCCTTCTCCAAAATATTCCACTACTGCTCCTGTTCCACCTTTTACTGTAAGAATGCCGGCTACCTTTAAGATGACATCTTTAGGAGCAGCCCAGCCATTTAGTTTACCGGTTAATTTAATACCGATTAGTTTGGGCATTTTTAATTCCCAGGCAAGGCCCGCCATCACATCACAGGCATCAGCACCACCTACACCAATGGCGATCATACCTAGTCCGCCTGCATTAACAGTATGGCTATCTGTACCAATCATCATTCCACCGGGAAAGGCATAGTTTTCTAACACAACTTGGTGAATAATTCCAGCACCCGGTTTCCAAAAACCAATTCCATATTTATTGCTTACCGAAGCTAAAAAATCATATACCTCACTGCTTTCGGTAACAGCTCTGGTAAGATCGGTCTTGCTATTTACTTTTGCTTCTATCAAATGATCACAATGCACGGTACTGGGAACCGCTACCTGACTTCTACCACTTTGCATAAACTGTAGCAATGCCATTTGAGCCGTAGCATCCTGCATCGCAACACGGTCTGGCGCAAAGTCTACATAGCTATTGCCTCTTTCAAAAGCGGCAGTAGCATCTCCCTGCCAAAGATGGGCATACAATATTTTTTCTGTAAGGGTCAAAGGTTTGCCAACAGCTTTGCGGGCCGCTTCAATTCGGCTCCCAAAATGGGCATATACCTTTTTGATCATTTCAATGTCGAAGGCCATAATGTCAATTTGAAAATTAGGAAATAGGTAAAGTTGGTAAAAAAGGCAATTGAAACAAAAAAAGCCATTCAGCTAAATTGGGGAAGCAGTTGGTTTTTATAATTTCAATTTATTTTTTGCAAATTTACAAAAAATCAAGTCAGCTTTTAAGAAAAATGCGGGTTTAAATGTATAATAAATCATTATTTACTTGTAAATTAGCTGAATGAAAACTATCCGGCACTTTATTGAATGGCATATTTTTGGCGTTTGCACTGCAATAGGGGAGCGATTGGGAATAGCGACTTCAATTATCAGAAAGAATTTTATTTATATTTCTTTTATCACCATGGGATCTCCAGTGGTCATCTATCTTTTTATAGCTTTTTGGATGAATATCAAACGGTACATCCTTAATGCTAGGCGAAATCCTGCAAGGTATTTGTAATGCTTTTCTAATCTGGATGCGTTTTTCGAGTAATGGGTCTAGTTAATTGAGCTTCGGCATATTTGCTCCATCAATTTTAGCCCAGCGGAGTTAGGGTCTGTTTCAATGAACAATCTGGCTGAGCCAGTTGCAATCGCTGCCTTTGTAATATATTTCGAGTTGGTCTATTCTTAAAAGCGGAATAGGGTAAATAGGCGTTTTATAAAGTTATTGCCCTAAGATTTTCACCTTACAATTATCATTTTTCAGTTATGCAAAAAGAGAAAATATTAGTAGTGGGAGCCTCTGGTCAAATCGGGGTAGAACTTACCCTAGCCCTGAGAAAAATATATGGCAATGCGAATGTGCTGGCAAGTGATTTAAGAGAGGAAAATGAATTATTGAAGGGCACGGGACCATATGTTAGTTTGGATGTGATGAACAAGGAAATGCTGCATGTACAAGTGATTCGACAAAATATCACCCAGATCTATCTATTGGCAGCGATCTTGTCTGCTACGGGTGAAAAAAATCCCAACCTTGCTTGGAGTATCAATATGCAAAGTCTGCTTAATGTATTGGATATTGCCAAGGAAGAAAAAATCCACAAGGTATTTTGGCCTAGCTCCGTGGCAGTTTTTGGCCCTACATCGCCCAGGCAAAACTGCCCACAGCAAACCGTTATCGAGCCCATTACGGTGTACGGGATCAGTAAGTATGCCGGCGAATTTTGGTGCAATTATTATCACCAACGTTGGGGAATAGACGTAAGAAGTATTCGTTATCCAGGATTAATTAGTTATAAAAGTGCACCCGGTGGGGGAACGACCGATTATGCAATAGAAATATTTCATGAAGCGGTAGCAGAAAAAAAGTATCAATGTTTTTTAAAAGAGGATACCTATCTGCCGATGATGTATATGCCGGATGCCATTCAGGCTACCATTGAATTGATGGAAGCACCAGAGGAAAAAATTAAGGCCCGCACTGCATATAATATTTCAGGCATGAGTTTTTCTCCTAAAGAAATTGCAGCCGAGATTAAAAAGTATATACCTGGGTTTTCAGTGAGCTATCAACCCGATTACCGTCAAGCGATTGCCGATAGTTGGCCACAAAGCATTGACGATGCGGAGGCTAGAAATGATTGGGGCTGGAAGGAAGCGTATAATCTTGAGCGAATGACAAAAGATATGTTGGTAAATTTAGCACCTACCCAATTTGTAAAGTAGGAGGTATTGGATAGGCTATGTTTGCGAACTAAAAATGTCTTTCATTTTTTGCATCAAATCTTTGGCAATCATCCTCTCGGCTGTAAGAATCATATTTTTAAAAGCAAGTGCATGTGAGATGCCATGTCCAATTACAACAGGTTTTGCAACCCCTAGGACCGGCACACCGCCATATACTTCAAAATTAAAACGTTCAAAATGTTCATCGTGTATTCCTCTACGTTGCACGAGATCGTAAACACTTTCTGCCAGTTTTAAGACTACATTACCAGTAAATCCCTCGCAAACCATCACATCTGCCTTATCTATTAAGACATCTCTTCCTTCAATATTGCCAATGAAATTAATGTGCTTGTTTTCTTTCAGTAAAGGATAGGCTGCCTGGGTAAGTAGGTTACCTTTTCCTTCTTCCTCACCTAGGTTAATGAGCCCTACTTTTGGATTAGGGTAACCAAGAATATGTTCGGAATACAATGCGCCGAGGGTGGCAAATTGAGCCAAGTTTTCGGGTTTGCAATCTGAATTGATACCAGCGTCTACCAATAGACCAAGTTTGCCGTTCTCTCTAGGGATGTAGGCGCCAATAGTAGGTCGTGAAACGCCTTCTATTGCCTTAATGCTGAATAATGATCCCACCATCATGGCGCCGGTATTGCCAGCGCTAATAAATGCATCCGTTTTGCCGGAAGCTAGTAATTCAAATCCGATGGCGATGGAGGATTGTGGTTTTTCACGAAGTGCCTTGGTAGGATGCTCTTGCATACCGATTACCTCAGCAGCATGCAGTACAGTGATGGAGTCGGTAGGTATGGAATGTGCCAATAGCAACGCTTCCACGATGGCTTTGTCGCCAATCAGTGTTAGGGTTGTATTTTTATCTCCTTCGGCTATAAAAAGCGAAATACCTTTTACTGCTTCCAGCGGGGCATAATCGCCACCCATCATATCAAGGGCAATATTCATGGTACATTCATTAAATAAAAAATTCTAAGTCATAAATTCTTCATCGAATTTAGAACTTAGAATTCAGCATTTGAAAAATATTATGCTTTTAGGGGCGCTTTTTCAGCTACCACTTGTCCTTTGTAGTATAATTTGCCTTCACTAACATGTGCACGGTGACGTACATGTGTTTCTCCGGTTGTCTTATCCACGGTTAACGTAGTTTCGCTTGCTTTATAATGCGTCCTTCTTTTTGCGCTGCGTTGTTGCGAATGGCGTCGTTTGGGATTTGGCATATGGGTAAATTTTAGTTGATATTAATTGATAATTGTTTTAACTGATATTTAAATCCGATGGGTGATAAATAGTTTCCATTATTACCCATTGATTATTTACTCTTCACTTTTAAACTTTTCCAGGCCTTTCCAAATGGTTTGGGCATTTCTGGCATCTTCACTAATCCTCATTTCCTTCAACTTTTCTAACGCTTCATTATTGCATTGGGGTCCACCCATTTCTTC
>CANIMM010000003.1 GCA_947468255.1 Chitinophagaceae bacterium
AAACGATTTATTCAAAATTTTCAGGACGCATCATAGGGAAAAACAGCACATCTTGAATAGAGTGCTGATTGGTTAATAACATGGCAATCCTATCAATACCAAAACCAATTCCACTGGTTGGGGGCATACCATATTCTAAGGCCCTTAAAAAGTCGTGATCAATGAACATCGCTTCGTCATCTCCTCGTTCCATCAGTTTGGTCTGTTCTTCAAATCGCTCACGCTGTTCCAATGGGTCATTCAACTCGGTATAGGCATTGGCAATTTCCTTTCCGTTGCACATAAGTTCAAAACGCTCTACCAAACCTGGTTTGCTACGGTGTTTTTTGGTAAGCGGGCTCATCTCTACCGGATAGTCTGTAATAAAGGTGGGCTGTATATAGTTTCCCTCGCATTTGGATCCAAATATTTCATCAATTAACTTACCCTTACCCCATTTGGCATCAGCATGTATTCCTAGCTGTTTGCATACAGCACGGATACCATCCTCATCCATTTCACTGATATCGAATCCGGTAAATTCAGTGATCGAATCGTACATGGTGATTCTTTTGTACGGAGCTTTGAAATCAATTTCTTTTTCTCCCACCAATACAGTAGAAGTACCATTGGTAGCCAGTGCAGCCTTCTCCAATAGTTGTTCGGTGGTTTCCATCATCCACTCATAGTCTTTATAGGCTACGTAAAATTCCAACACGGTAAATTCAGGATTATGGGTTCTATCCATTCCTTCATTACGGAAATTACGGCTGAATTCATATACCCATTCAAAGCCACCCACTATCAATCTTTTCAGATACAATTCATTGGCAATACGCATGTACATGGGTACATCGAGTGCGTTGTGGTGCGTGCTAAACGGCCTTGCAGCAGCCCCTCCAGGGATACTTTGCAATACGGGCGTATCCACTTCAAGGGCACCTCGCTCATTTAAAAACTCCCGAATGGCATTCATCATCTTAGTTCTTTTGATGAAGGTTTCTTTTACACCAGGGTTCACAATCAGGTCGGCATAGCGCTGACGATAGCGAAATTCGGGATCGGTCACTTCATCAAACGCCTCTCCATCTTTTTCTTTTACAATCGGTAGTGGACGAAGTGATTTAGTAAGTATGGTAAAATCCTTTACATGAATAGAGGTTTCTCCCGTTTTAGTAGTAAATACATAGCCTTTGATACCAATGATGTCGCCGATATCCACTAATTTTTTCCAAACTAGTTGGTACATGGTTTTGTCTTCATCCGGACAAATATCATCCTGTTTTATATAAAACTGTATTTTACCAACTCCGTCTTGGAGCACAGCAAAGTTTGCCTTACCCATATCACGTACACTCATTATACGGCCTGCAATACATACATCCGCAAATAATTGCTGATCCTCCGCCTTGGTATCGGGCGATTCGCCTTTATAATTTTCCTTGATATAAACCGAGGTGGTATTTACAGGGTATAGCGGAGCAGGGTAGGCATCAATCCCTAATTTATTGAGTTCTGCTAATTTCTGTCTACGAATAACCTCTTGTTCGGATAGATGATGTGTACTCATACTGCTACTGAAAATTTTTGCGAAGATACCATATGCTAGCGATTCTTCCATAATCATCGATGGGTGAATAGGTATCTATATTTCGAAGGTCATTTTCATTGGTAAAGTTCAGTTCATCCAAGGCATTTCAGTCAGCTGGGAAGAAACCTTGAAAAGTAGGCTTAGAAACTGCTACCATTTTTCTTCTTCTGTAAAATGATCATTGTCTTGACGATACAGTTTACGAGATTTTATTTTTTGTAATTGGCGGTCAATAATCAATGCCGCTATGATTTTGCCTGCATCTTCTTTGGGAGGTTGTTGCAGCAACTGCTTTAATTTAGGCTCGCTTACATCTATGCGGTAAAGTAGCATAATTAATTTTTGAAAATCAGTCTGTATAAGTTGATTTAGGTATTCGCTCAACCGGATATGTAATTCATCCAGCGAGATTTCCTTGGGCAAAAGGATGGCCAAATTTTTATTGATCTCTTGTACAAGTTCCTCGTTTTTCATTTTCTTTTAGCGTTGACTATTCACCATTCACCATTTTCCATCACCCCTAATCCAAATAAAGCAAAATCATATTTTACGGGGTCTGCTTTGTCTAATTTACGCAAATAACTGGTAAGTTCAATAGCTGATTGCCAATCATTTTGATTGCGACTCAATAGTTTTAATTTTTTAGCTACTCTTGCTACATGCACATCAAGGGGGCAGATCAATTGTGCAGGTGAAATATCTTTCCAAATACCAAAGTCTACTCCTTGCTGATCGGATCTTACCATCCATCTTAGGTACATGTTTAATCTTTTACAAGCAGATTTTTTGGAAGGGGAAGCGATATGTTTACGGCAATGCATTTCTTCTTTTGCATGCTCATCGAAATTGAAAACGTAGTTATTAAATCCCGCCAAAGCATTTTCAATAGTAGCATCACCCGGCAGCATCCATTTTGTAAAGGCAGTTTCAAGGCTTTGCTCACCCTGGTAAAAATAATGATGTTTTAAAAAATTTAGTAAATGTAAAAGGTCGAGCCCATTGAAGGTACGGTGAACAAATTTTTTAAAAGACAAAAAATAGGCTGGGTCATTTTCCCAATCTGCCGTCATAATAAAATGATAGGGTGAATTGTTCATCAGCCCTAATAGTTTATTGCAGGAGTTAATAATGCTTTTACGATTTCCCCAGGCAAGTATGGACGCAAAAAATCCGGCAATTTCTATATCCTGTTTTTTTGAAAAACGGCGAGGAATCGACAAGGGGTCATCCTTTATAAAATCGGTATGGTTGTATTGCGCTGCCTTCTCATTGAGTAATTTCTTTATGCTATGCTGATTCATTTTGTATTAACCAATTGCCTGTTTCAAATCTTCGATTAAATCGTTAGCATCTTCAATTCCCACGCTCAAACGCATTAACCCATCGGCTAGGCCATTTTTAATTCTTTCTTCTCTTGGAATACTTGCATGCGTCATGCTTGCCGGGTGGTTGATTAAAGATTCTACACCACCCAAACTTTCGGCCAATGAAAATAGTTTAGTTGAAGAAAGCACTTTATTTGCTGCTTCTATACTTTCGTCTTTTAAAGTAAAGCTGATCATTCCTCCAAAATCACGCATTTGTTTTTTGGCAATGGCAAATCCTGCATTGTCTTCGAAGCCAGGCCAATATACTTTTTGCACCTTAGGATGGCTACGCAAATAATGTGCGATGACAGCACCATTTTCACAATGCCGCTGCATGCGTACATGTAAAGTTTTAATACCCCTTAAAACTAAGAAACAATCCATAGGGCCTGGAACTGCACCACAACTTTTTTGAATGAAATGCAACTGGTCTTTTAAAGAACCATCATTTATGACGAGTGCCCCTTGAATAACATCACTGTGCCCTCCCAGATATTTAGTGGCAGAGTGCATCACAATATCTGCACCTTGATCCAACGGATTTTGCAAGTAGGGAGAGGCGAAAGTATTATCAACACATAAAAGCGCACCTGCTTTTTTTGCAACAGTGGCAATTGCGGAGATGTCGCTAATATTCATCAGCGGGTTGGTGGGCGTCTCTATCCAAATTAATTTTGTATTGCTGGTAATTACAGCCTCAATATTGCTCGTTTTGGTAGTATCAACAAATATAAATTTGATTCCAAATTTTTCAAACACTTTTGTAAAAAGCCGGTAGGTGCCGCCATACATATCATTGGCTGCGATCACTTCATCTCCTGGAGATAGCAATTTTATTACCGCATCCGTAGCCGCAACGCCACTTGAAAAAGCAAGTCCGTATTTTCCATTTTCAATAATGGCCAACGCATCTTCCAAAGCCTTTCTAGTAGGGTTCTGACTTCGGGCATACTCATAGCCTTTGTGCTGGCCAGGTGCAGCTTGAACATAGGTGGAAGTTTGATAAATAGGCGTCATGATGGCTCCAGTACTTGGATCTGGCTCAGCTCCTGCATGAATGATTTTGGTTGCTAATTTCATTGGTTGCTCATTATTAAAAAGTTGGAAGGGTGTTTCTTGCAATGATATTTTATTGCTTCTGAAAATCTAGTATTAAATTTTTTTTAAAGCGATCAGTTAAAAACTAATTGGCAGGGCCACTTTAAAGTCATCCCAGGCCATCAGCAAGTTGGCCCCAGTGGAAGTTTTTTCGAAAGTCATTGCAAATGCTTCTAAAATTTCCGATTGTTTTTGTACCGGAACTTCTATTCTTGTCAGATCTTTAGTTTGATCATATTTAAATGCCCCCCAGGTATCCGTTTCTTTATTGATGATCATGGTCCATTTTTCGGCAAGCGGAATACAATAGAGAGTGTAGCGACCTTTTTTAATTTTAGTAGTTCCAATTTTCACATTTTGGAAAAATTCAATTTCTGTTGCTTCATTTGCGCCAAGGCGCCAAACTTTTCCATATTCCAGCAATTCACCAAAAATGGCTCGCCCATTTTTTTGGGGTCTGCTGAAAATAACTCTTGCGATTAATGGTTCAGTTAGTTTATCCTGAATTTTTAAAATAGGATAAGCGTTTGGATAATAACTCATATCCATTGGGGATTTGTCAATTTGGGGGAATTTGGTTTGTGCTTGCAGACAAGTGAAACCAATTAATAGGAATAAAACAACTGTGGAGGCCTTTTTCATAAATTTTTACTTTGTTATAAATATAAAACGAATTATTGACTATTTAGTTTGCATAAATATTGTGCCGAAAAAACTTTGAGCTCAGGAAAAAATAATTGGTAACATTTCTCCAATTCATGATAATGGGTATTGAAAATTGAAAAGGCAATATCCGATTCAGATAAATAGACGGCTCTTCTGGCTAAACCTCCGAAGCTTTTTTCAATCCCTTCCCTACAATTATATTGAAAAAGCCAATTTTGCTGTTGCATGTAGGGAAGCATTTGTAAAAATTTTTCTGGAAGTCCAGTACTGTTATTTTGTAAATGAAGGTAAGTTGACTGACAAAAGGAGTCCAACTCCTTTGCATCGATGAATTCATTTTTGTCATTTGCTAAAAAATGATCATATACCACATCTATAAAAGCTCCGGAATAGAGCCGATAATTTTGTTTAAAATAGGATTTGGCTTGTTGCGTTACAGGGTGAAAATCCGTAAATTCATCTATTGCTCTGTGCAAGGCGATTCCACGTTGAATCACCGATGAGAAATCAAATTTTTTTTTGCCCTTTACATAATCACTGATCATATTGCCGGTTAATATTCCGGGCTCATTAAATGAAAGGTAGGCATGGGCTAAATAGTTCATTTTGCAGAATGAGTAAATCAATTGCCGGGGTAAAGGAACAAAAATATACCTGCCCAACTTTACTGGGCATAAAGGTAAGATTATTAATACTGCTTACTACGAGTCATCCTCCATTTTTTCAAATGGAAGGCGCGGCCTGTTAGCGGCCTATTCCAGGTACAACAGGTAAGCTTTCGTTACCGGCCTCATTAACAGCTTGTACTGCAAAAAAATAATTATCTTTTGAATAAGGTAAACGAATCTCAGTTTCGGCGGTAAATATTTTTTTCTGCCAAACAGGGCTGCTTGTTTCTCTCATTAAAATATAATATCCCTTTGTTTTGCCGTGTGCGGGTGCAGTCCAATATAGATAAGTGGAGTTGGTCAATTTTTTTACATCCATTTTTACTGCGGCTGGAGAGGAGGGAGATTTAGCAAGATTGGCCAAATTGGAAAGATTCATGCAGGTGTTTTTTCTCAGGTATTCAAAGTCGATGAATTCAGGTAAGTCGCCATATTGAACATTGTTTTCCATTCTGATGTCTAGGTGCTGACGATTATAATTTTCATTCATTTCAGTAAATCGAACCGCTGGAAATCCTTGTTGTACAAAAGGTGTGTGATCTCCTCCACGAAGAAAGCGGTCATTCCGGTAGATCATGATTACCTGCAGATTGTCAACGTATCTTTCTCCGATTTCTTTTACATATCGGGCTAGTTGCCTCGATTTGCCATCATTTTCCAAGCCAAGTGATCTAATCAAGGAAGCATTTTTTTCTGTTTCAAAGGCGGGTAATCCCTCACTAAATACCCGAATTTTTGTATTGTCAATAATATTGGTTTCATTGCTGTTATTGCTCCCCATAATATCATTGTTTAGTACGGCTTCTATATTCCACTTGTCCTTTTTTGCCTTTTCACTCATATATGTAGCGCCCAGTAACCCTTGTTCCTCGCCGCTTACTGCCACAAAAATAATGGTAGCAGGAAAATCACGTGAACTCATTACCCTTGCGCATTCCAATACAGCGGCCACTCCGCTTCCATCGTCATTGGCGCCGGGGGCATCGCCTATCCGGTCCATTACACTGGTTCGCATATTATCGAGATGGCCGCTAATAATAAATATTCGGTTGTCTTCGGGATCTGTTCCTCGCAGTGTTGCCATTACGTTTCCTAACAACAGCAGTTTATCTACTCTTTTACCGTCGGGTTGCAAAGTGGTGGTGTCAATGATTGCCGTTAACCTGCCAGAAGACTGTTTGGCGATTGCATTGAATTTGCCCAATACCCAATTGCGTGCAGCGCCAATGCCACGTTGAGCGTCTGTTTGCGAACTCAAGGTATTTCTTGTGCCAAATGCTACTAAAGTTTTTATATAGGATTGTAAAGAGTCGGCAGAGACCTCTTTAATCATTTTTTCAATTATAGGATCACGGTGAACAATGGTTTGAGCATATCCCTGCACGAAAAAAAATGTCAGGCTAAAAAAAAGGAGCTGTTTCATGTGTTTCATTGATGTTTTGTATTTGTTTGGTGGCAGTGATCTAACAACCTTACTGCAATTACTGCTTTTTGATGCATAAAAAAAATTACTTTTGCAATCCTGGGTCAGATAAAAATAATTTTAGGTTGAATAGGACGACAGGATATTTTTTGAAGAATAAAACATACAAGTATGAGTAAAGGACCTGTTTCTAATTTTATTGAGCATCATTACCGGCATTTTAATGCAGCTGCCTTAATGGATGCTGCTAAAGGATATGTCACCCATTTGGAAGAGGGTGGTAAAATGATGATTACCCTTGCTGGAGCGATGAGTACTGCCGAATTGGGATTAAGCCTTGCTGAAATGATTCGGCAGGATAAGGTTTCGATTATCAGCTGTACTGGTGCTAATCTTGAAGAAGATATCATGAACCTAGTGGCACATAGTCATTACAAAAGGGTGCCCAACTATAGGGATTTAAGTCCACAGGAAGAATGGGAATTGCTTGAAAATCATTACAATCGGGTTACCGATACTTGTATTCCTGAAGAAGAGGCTTTCAGAAGATTGCAGCAGCATATTCATAAAATTTGGAAAGATGCAGATGATAAGGGAGAAAGTTATTTCCCTCATGAATACATGTACAAAATGCTGTTGAGTGGTGTATTGGAACAATATTATGAAATAGACCCTAAAAATAGTTGGATGCTTGCCGCGGCTCAAAAAAACATTCCCATTGTTGTACCAGGATGGGAGGATAGCACAATGGGAAATATTTTCGCCTCTTATATTATTAAAAAGGAGCTGAAAGCCACCACTATGAAAAGCGGGATTGAATACATGGTTTGGCTGGCAGATTGGTATAGGAATCATTCAGGCGGAAAGGGAGTTGGATTTTTTCAAATTGGAGGAGGTATTGCCGGCGATTTCCCAATCTGTGTGGTGCCAATGATGTACCAGGATCTGGAATGGCATGATGTTCCTTTTTGGAGTTATTTCTGTCAGGTGAGTGATAGTACCACTTCCTATGGATCTTATTCCGGAGCGGTGCCCAATGAAAAAATCACCTGGGGCAAGCTGGATATCCATACCCCTAAGTTTATTGTTGAAAGTGATGCAACCATTGTTTGCCCACTAATTTTTGCTTGGATTTTGGGATGGTAGTGGTTTTATTAATTGCGATATAAAAAAAATAGGCTTCCGCTTGGAAGCCTATTTTTTTATCTTGTTCCATTCCCTAGCGGGATATCTCTTTTTAATATTTCATCCCGGTTAGCAATTTCCCAAGCGGTATGAAATATCATTCTTACCCTTTTCTCATACAAGTTCCAGTTAATTTTTTCGACGGTATCAGTTGGTTGGTGATAATCGGCCTTTAACATGCCATCATAAAAAAACAGGATGGGCACGCCTTTTCTTGCAAAATTATAATGATCACTTCTGTAATAGATTCTATTTTGATCATTGGGATCATCATATTTATAATCAAATACCAGGTGGGTATATTGATTGTTTACACCTTCATTAATAAGCTGTAGTTCACTGCTGAGTTTATCATGTCCGATCACATATACATAATTCAGCGTATCATCCTTTTCCCTTTCGGTATCTATTCTGCCTACCATATCAGTATTTAGATCTACAGATGTTTTTTCCAGCGGAAATATAGGGTGGTCACTATAATATTCACTACCCCATAATCCTTTTTCCTCACCACTAACGGTCATGAATACCATTGTTCTTCTGGGTCCTTTACCTGCTGCTTTTGCCTTAGCAAATGCTTCGGCCATTTCAATAACGGCGCAGGTACCACTTCCATCATCATCAGCACCATAATATATTTTACCATCATGTTTTCCAAGATGGTCGTAGTGTCCGGTTAAAAAAACAAATTCATCTTTTTTATCAGAACCTTCTATGATGCCAATAACATTACTGGCATTGATGGTGGTTCTGTTTTTAGCATATTTCAAAGATGAGGCGATTGCTTTTTCAAACATCAAGCCTTGATCAAACGGCTGACCAGATTTAGCAATTTTTAAAAAAGCGTCAAATTGATTATTGAAAATAGTTGAGGCAAAAGCATGCGATAGAAAAGCATGGTTTATTTTTTTCCCGTCAGCAGTATTTCGGGGGTAGTATACATTTGATTTCAGATTGGCTTCAATGATTCTTGTCATAAAAGTTGCCTGATTGGTGCTGATAACAAATGCTCCTGCGGCTCCTTTTGCTGCTGCGGTAGCTAATTTCTTTTCTGTTCCGGGGTATGTCCAATCAGAACTTCGGCTGGTTCCGCTTACCAAATATTTTCCATCTTTCTTTGGTTCTCCTGAAAAGAAAACCACTATTTTTCCAGATACATCAATCCCAGAATAGTCCGAATAATTTGTATCATCAATGCCATATCCCACCAGTATGATTTTGTTGCTGGCAAATGTGCCGGTTTCGCTAATGTTGGCCTGACAGTAATAATCTTTTCCGAACTCAGCTATTTTACCTTCAATATTTAGTTCGCTTTTAATAAGGCTATCCTGATATAGCGGATACAGTTGCTGGTAATTTTTTAAAGCAGGAGCAGCTTTTAATCCCATCAATTTAAACTGAGTTTCGATATAGGCTGCAGCCTTGCGTTGACCGGGAGTGCCAGTTTCCCTGCCTTCCATTTCATCGCTAGCGATGATAGTCAAGTGTTTCTTTAAGTCATGAATGGTAATGCTGGCAGCAAATTTGGCGGCATTATTTGACTGAGCGAGACAGATAAGTTGTGAACTTACCAATACAAAAAAAAGTAAGATAGGCTTTTTCATATTTCAAATATTAATAAGGGCAGGATAAAATTCGAATTCAATTCCATCCTGCCTGGGGTAAACATTTAACTAAATAAAGGGAATGCGTTATGGGACATTTATTATTTTTGGAGGCGCTGCCAAAATGTAGAATCAATCGATGTATTCAGATGACAGCGATTGATTATTTGCAAACTATTAGCAGGCTATTTTATCAACCCTAGTTTGGTGGCGGCCACCTTCGAAGGGGGTATTCATGAAAAGCTCCAACATTTTTTCTGCTACACCATCTTTTACAAAGCGAGCAGGTATGCAAAGCACATTGGCATCATTGTGTTTACGGGCTAACTCTGCTAGTTCTTCGCCCCAGCAGATGGCGGCCCTTACACCTTGGTGTTTATTAGCACTGATGGCTACTCCATTTGCGCTTCCGCACAACAACACACCAAATGCAGCTTCCCCTTTTTCAACCGAGATGGCAACAGGGTGAGCGAAATCGGGGTAGTCGACGGTATCTTTTGAAAAGCTACCAAAGTCTTTGAATAGCAAACCCTTTGCTTCCAATATGGAAATCAGGTCTTCTTTGCAATCAAATCCGGCATGATCGCAGCCAATGGCAATGGGTAATGCTAAGTTAAATGGAGTCATTATATATAATTTATAATTGATAACTGATAACTGATAACTGATAACTGATAACTGATAACTGATAACTGATAACTGATAATTGGGCGGTAAAATTAAATCTTAATTCTTTTCTAACCGCTAAAAACTATCAGTTATCAACTATCATCTAAACATTAGCTCCACTCTTTTTCTTCGTCCTTACGCCTTTGTTTCTCAACTCGGGTGGTCAAAATAATACTTATCCAGTATAATATTAGTAACGGTATTGCTACTAAAAACTGGCTTGTCCAGTCGGGAGAAGGGGTAATAATGGCTGCTACAACCAAAATAATTACAAAAGCGAATTTGAAATATTTTTTCAAAATACTACCGGTAATCAATCCGATTTTAGCGAGCACATAGGATATTACAGGCAACTCAAAAGCGATTCCACATCCTAGCATTAAGTTAGTAAGGCTATCAATATAATCGTCTATGGCTGGCCGGTATTGAATCATACCTGTTTTCCCCAAAGTAAAACTTGCTAAAAAGTTAAAGGTAAAGGGGGCAAGCAAATAGTAGCCAAAAGCGGCGCCAGTAAAGAAGCATAGAGAAACCCAAAAAATACTTCCTGTTCCGTATCTTCTTTCCTTTGGCGATAATGCAGGCTTAATAAAGCGCCAGACTTCCCAAAAAATATAGGGAAAAGCTGCAATGATTCCTCCAATCATTGCAATAGAGATTGCAGAGCTAAAAGTTCCATTTACAGTAGTTACCTGAAAATCTATTTTAACTGGCGGCATACAAAAACTATTTCCCATGTGCAGCCAATTGCCAAAGCGACATAGGGCTCCATAAGTAAAGAAGTCTTTATTCGCCGGAGCTAAAATAATATTGTCATAGACCCAGTCGATGTATACGAAAATGGCAATAGCGGCTGCCAGCCAGGCAAGGATGGATCGCATGATATGCCAGCGCAATTCTTCAATGTGGTCAAAAAAGGTCATTTCTGACTCTTCTTCTTTGTTTTCCTGTCCACTTATTCTCTTAAAGAATGATTTTCTTTCGGATGCTCTTGTAGCCAAATCAATAGATTAAATAAATTATTAAGGAAATTTTTTATTGTTGAGATCTAAAATCAGCTCAAAAGTAAAACTCTTTTATCATTAGTAGGCATAGATTATCCGGCAACTACTTTTTTTACAATGCCGGTTCGCTTTATTCCCCATTCTTGCAGCTCCCCATTGATTACACTGTTAAAAGATTTTATAATTATCTAATACATTTATTGCAGGCAAAACAATAGCTGCGGCATCATCTATAATCATTTATTGTAATATTATTTTTTCGAAAGGCTAAAGCATCGTCGAAGCGCTGTTCATTATTTACAAAGCTATCTTAATTAAATAGCTACTAGTAAGTTGCAGGTGGGTAAATAAGGGGTGCTCCAAACTTTGTAAAGCAATAAGTTGAAGCAATTGACTAATAACAGAGGTGGAGAACAAAATTCTTTTGCGGTGGAACTTCACCATAGGGTGTAAAAAGGATAGGCCCCCGTAGAAACAGGGGCCGTTTACCAAAACTAACTGCTTATGAGAAAAAGTTGAATTAAATTATTTATGTTTAAAGGTCAAATTTTGTGCCAGCTAACATATACTTTTTGTTAATAAAACAGAAGAACTACCGAAGTTTTTATCTTTACCGTTTGCAAAATATAGAAGCTTTTTACACCTTTTCAGGTGTGATATAAAGTTAACATTTTATAGTAAGTGAAAATTGGAAATTTTAGAAATCCCTTCGGCTTTAACAAATATTTACAGAAGCCTGCATACTTTTTGGAAAATAGGGGCACAGATAGTAGTTATTGCCCAAGTCTGTTCTCAGTTAACACCGGAGCCTTTGGAATTTAGGGCAATTGAGCCCCTTGGTCCAAATTAACTGGGCGTAGCCATTTTTTCTGCATTTTCTGCAAATTGCAAGGCGTCAATGAATTCCTGAACATCTCCATTCAGTACATTGTCTAAATGATACACCGTAAGTCCAATGCGGTGATCGGTCACTCTTCCCTGAGGGAAATTATAGGTTCTAATTTTGGCACTTCTGTCACCTGTACTTACCAGGCTTTTTCTTTTATGGGCAATGGCTTCCTCTGCTTTTCGCACTTCTTCATCATATAGGCGAGTTCTGAGCATGTCCATCGCCTTTTCTTTATTACCCAACTGGCTTCTTTCTGTTTGACACATCACTACCAAGCCCGTTGGCTTATGGGTTAAAAAAACTTTTGTTTCCACCTTATTTACATTCTGTCCTCCTGCCCCTCCACTTCGGGCAGTTTCCATTTTTACATCACTGTCTTTTAATTCAAAATCCACTTCCTCGGCCTCCGGCATTACAGCAACGGTGGCGGCACTCGTGTGAACCCTTCCACTAGCCTCGGTATCAGGCACCCTTTGAACGCGGTGGACACCACTTTCAAATTTCATGGTACCATATACATCATCGCCCACTACCTCCACCTGGACTTCTTTATAGCCCCCTGCAGTGCCTTCACTTTCGCTCAATAGGGCAGTTTTCCAACCCTTTTTTTCGCAATATTTTAAATACATTCTCAATAGGTCTCCAGCAAAAAGCGAGGCTTCATCACCCCCAGTACCAGCCCTAATCTCTAAAATTGCATTTTTTTCATCGTAGGGATCTTTTGGAATCAGCATATTGCGCAGCGCTTTCTCCAAAGCTTCCTTGTTTTCATCCAAAATGGGTAATTCCTGCTTGGCTAGGTCTCGCATTTCTGCATCGTCGCCATTCAATACCTCTTTATTAAATTCAATATCGTCCAATAGGCGAACATAGGCGTCCCTGGCCTGAACAATTTTTTCTAAACTCCGGTATTCCTTACTAATGGCAGTATATTTTTTGTTGTCACTCACAATTTCAGGGTTGGTTAGTGCCACACCCAAATTGTCAAATCTTCCTTTTATCGCATCTAATTTATCTAACATAATATATTTTTGAGACCCAATTTATACAGCTGGGTACTGAAAAGGCCGCCCGCTAAGCCGAAACAACCAGCAAGCATACAAAAAAGACAATCAAGTGGCATCCGATGATCATTTCATGCTGTTGCCATCATTGTCTTTTAGGTCTTCTCTTTTTATAATTACCCTTTATTCGTTTTTTTTATTTTTTATTTAAGAACTTTAGCCCGTATAAAAGCAATTATCTTTTATAGCAAGCAGCAAATTTACATTATATCAACCAATCATTTTGTACAGAAAATTTACTGCAGACCATATTTTCACAGGATATGAAGTGCTTAAGGAGCCATCTGTGGTAATTACTGATAGTTCCGGGACCATCATTGACCTGGTAAATACTATAGATGCGGGCGATGGGATCGAAAAATATACTGGAATTATTAGCCCAGGCTTTGTAAATGCCCATTGTCACCTAGAGTTAAGCCATTTAAAGGGAAGGATTTCTGAAAAAACAGGGCTGGTGGATTTTGTACAACAGGTAATGGGCAATCGGTCTATAATGGATGAGCAGCAAGTAGAAGCGATGGTTGAGGCAGAAGCGAAAATGTACCAAAATGGAATTGTAGCGGTGGGAGACATTTGCAATTCAAGTAATTCTATTCCTGCCAAAAAACAGAGCAAGCTCCTTTGGCATAATTTTATTGAGGTAAGTGGGTTTGTCGGGGAGGCAGCCCATAAAAGGCTAGCCGAGATGAAAATGGTATCAAAGCAATTCGAAAATGAGCTTCCCAACCATACAACTACCCTTTCGCCTCATGCACCCTATAGTGTTTCAAAAAATTTATTTCATCTGCTTAATGAAGATACAGCCGGGCAATTAATCACCATGCATAACCAGGAATGTGCCGATGAGGACATGCTTTATTTGCGTAAAGCGGGAGGTTTCTTAGCGCTGTATAAAAATTTCGGAATAGACATTGCTTCATTTGAACCCACCGGCAAATCTAGTTTTCAAAGTTGGCTACCCTATTTTGATCAACAGCAATCCATTATTTTGGTTCATAACACGTATACCAGTGCAAACGATATGGAATATTTGAGTCAACTTTCAGGTAGGGCAAAGACAGTATTTAGTCTTTGTCTTTGTATCAACGCCAATCAGTATATAGAGCAAAAAAATCCTCCGATCCAAATGCTGATGAATAGCAATTGTAATATGGTCATTGGTACCGATAGCTTAGCAAGTAACCAGCAGTTGAATATACTAGAAGAGATAAAAACCATTCAACTTTCTACTATTCCTATTATTCCATTGCCAACTCTTTTACAATGGGCAACAATCAATGGGGCAAAGGCTTTGCAACTAGATCATTTGGTGGGCAGTTTTGAAAAAGGGAAAACACCGGGAATCGCATTAATTGAAAATATAGAGCAGTTTCAGTTAACTCAACTGTCCACATCAAGGCGAATTCTATAGCCCTTGGTAGTATCAAAAAACTTCTTGTAAAACAGCCAAGGTTTTCATTTGTCCAAAATCGGAAATATGGAGTGAATAGTAATTGAGGTAATGTAGTAATAAGGCTCTTCTAGTGTCATGGTGAAGTTTAAACTGTGCTAACTCATCGGGCTGCATTGCTTTCAAAAGTTGAGAGGTAATTTCGGCATAGTTTCCTTCAATAAAATTTGGGTGCACTGGCTCGCTTGCAACAAAATTACCTTCTTCTAAGTCCAGCACATTTAATTCAGCATCATAATTATCATTCATCCTGAATCCAAAAAATTGGGGTAGTTGTAAGGAAAAGTAAAGTGCAAAATTGGCTGTCACCTCTTTTTCGGCAGCATCCAACTGTATTAATACATCTTCGCAAAAGTAGAAAAGGGGCGTGTTTTGTTCGGGCTGTTTTAGGCATTTTTGTAATAATTCAACCATGTATAGAGCGAGACTATTCTTAATTACATCGCTTAGCACTTGCTGAAACAAAAAATCCCATTTAAATTCCTTGATGCGCTGCATCGCCTTCTGGTCGCTATGATAAACAACCAAATCTAGAATAGCTCCGGGTTGAAAGTGATTGGCTTTTGCGGAAGACTTTTTGGTAGTCCGCACCCCATTTACCATATAAGTTTGTAGGCCAAAGAGCTCAGTAAATACGGTCACTACTACGCTGGTTTCACCATATTTGATGGTCCGTAAAACGATTCCTTTTGTTTTATGTGTCATGCCCCTAGTGTTCGGCGAATTTTTATGGTCTGCTTATATGAATTGACAGTCAAAAATAGGAAACATTCTGCTCCTCTGCACATTGGGTAAGTGATTCATTGGTTAATCAACAAGAAAAATTTTACCGCCTATTTCCCCAACTGAAAGCTTCTAATACTGCAGGCGCCGCATAAAACGAAGCTAGTTGTTATCCTTCAACCCATAAATTGACTTCAATTCCATTAAATAGTTTTTCTTTGCAAAACTTTATCACCAATCAGTTTATTATGTGGAAACGCTTAGGAAGCTTTGTTATCAAAAACCGCTTACCATTGTTAATAGTTTTATTTGCAGTAACTGGCATAATGGGATTTTTTGCAAGCAAGGTAAAACTGAGTTATGAGTTTGCTAAAGCGATCCCTGTGGATAATCCGAAATACAAGGAGTATAAGCAGTTTAGGGAAAAATTTGGGGATGATGGAAATGTATTGGTAGTGGGTATTCAAACGGATAAGCTTTTTGAGCTCGCCACCTTTTCCGCCTACAGTCATTTGCAGCAGCAATTAAAAAAAGTGGCGGATGTAGAGGATGTATTGAGTGTTCCGACATCTATCAATTTGCAAAAAGATTCGATCACAGAAAAGTTAAATGCGGTAAAAATATTTACGGATGACATTCAAAGCCAGGCAGCGCTTGATTCTGCCAGAAAAAATTTCCTGAACCTTCCCTTTTACACTTCACTTCTTTATAATACCCAAACCAATGCTTATTTAATGGGTGTGAGAATTAATAGGGATTCGCTTAATTCTCCTAAACGCTCAAAAATTGTACAGGACATCACAGCAGTGGTCAATGATTTTGAAAAGAAAACTTCAATTGAAGTGCATCTCAGCGGACTTCCGCTGATAAGAACTGTAGTGGCTGATCGATTACAAAAAGAAATGAAAATATTTTTAATTGGTTCCCTCTTCCTGAGTGCATTGATTTTATTGATATTCTTCCGCTCTTTCAGCACCATGTTACTTTCATTAATGGTGGTCATACTAGGAGTTATCTGGAGTTTGGGAGTATTGCAATTGTGTGGTTATAAAATAAGTTTGCTCACCGCATTAACTCCGCCATTGGTGGTGGTAATCGGTATCCCAAATTGCATTTATTTTATTAATAAGTATCATACCTCCTTCCTTAGTAGTGGAGACAAACACCAGTCGCTAGTGGATATGGTGAGTAAAATGGGTATCGTTACCCTTTTTTGCAATATTTCTGCAGCCATCGGTTTTGCTGTATTTGCACTTACCAAAAGTGCAGTCTTGCAGGAATTTGGAGTGGTAGCAGGAATTAGTATCATGCTCATTTTTGTAATTTCCTTTATATTATTGCCTTCGGTACTGAGTTACTTGCCGGCTCCTAAGCCAGCCCATACAAAGTACCTCGACAATAAATGGCTGACCGATTTTTTATTAAAAATCGAAAACTGGGTGGGTCATCACCAAAGGAAAGTATATGGAATTACAGCAGCAGTCTTGGCTTTTTCAATTGTAGGTATTTTTAAATTGAATACGGTAGCATTTATTGTGGATGATTTACCGAAAACGGATAAAATATATACGGATATGAAGTTTTTTGAAAAAAACTTTAAGGGAGTAATGCCGTTGGAAATTGTGGTGGATACTAAAAAGCGCAATGGATTGGCTGGCATGCGAGCGCTTTCGGTATTTGAAAAAGTGGACTCCCTGTCTCAATATATAGTAGCTCAAAAAGAAATGAGTCGGCCACTAAGTCTTGCCGAAGGATTGAAATTTGCTAAGCAGGCTTTTTATGAAGGGGATTCTGTCAATTACCGATTACCCAATAGTTTTGACGGAGCTTTTGTAGGAGAATATTTGCGTCCCAGCAAGAATGATAGTGGGCGAAAAAATAATTTTTCAAAGATGTTATCCTCCTTCATGGATAGCACCAGACAAACTACCCGTATCAGCGTGAATATGGCAGATATTGGCACTAAGCAGTTGCCCATCGTTTTGCAAGGGGTGAGTGAAAGGGCCAGTCAATTGTTTGACACGAGCAAGTTCAAAGTACAGTTAACGGGAACGAGTATTACCTTTTTGGAGGGAAGTAGTTTTATTATCAGTGGTTTAAAGGAAAGTATTGCTTGGGCATTTTTGCTGATTTCACTTTGCATGCTCTATTTGTTTAAATCTGCAAGGATATTAATTTGCTCCCTTATTCCCAACCTGATTCCGTTGGTAATTACTGCAGGAGTAATGGGTTGGGTGGGTGTTCCGCTCAAACCCTCTACCGTACTAGTCTTTAGTGTGGCATTGGGTATTGCCATTGATATTACCATTCGATTTTTGGTCAACTATAAGCAGGAGCTGCCTACCTACGAAAATAATATCCAATTAACGGTAGCTGCAACCATTAAAAATACAGGGCTAAGTATTGTTTATACCTCTCTTGTTTTAATAGCAGGGTTTATAATATTCTGTTTTAGCAGTTTTGGCGGAACCATCGCTTTGGGTTGGTTAACATCGGTAACTTTATTAGTGGCTACTATTACCAATCTCGTATTGTTGCCGGTATTGTTACTTAATCTGCGAAAAAAATAACTTCTACTTTTTCACTTATTCCCTTCACTAGGGAATAAGTGAAAAACTGTTGGAATTGAATTGCATTTTTTTATTTTATCAATTCTCCCAACTTCATTTCCAAATCATTTCCTCTTAGGTTAGTTGCGATAATTTTCCCTTGGGGATCAACCAATACATTGTAAGGAATTCCTTCAAAACCATACAATGCTACGGCTGCACTGCTCCAGTATTTCAAATCACTGATATGGTACCAGGTAAGTTTGTCTTCTTCAATGGCCTTTACCCATGACGCTTTTTCTTTGTCTAGCGATACACCTAGTACAGTAAAGTTTTTATCTTTAAAAAGATTATAGGCTTTCACCACATTTGGATTCTCGCCTCTGCAGGGTCCACACCAGCTTGCCCAAAAATCAACCAGTACATATTTACCACGAAGCATGCTTAAAGAAAAAGGCTTTCCGCTGGTATCTGCCATGGTAATTTCAGGAGCCATTCCGCCATCTTTCGGCTTGGATTTATTTTGAGCAATCAGTTGATTGTATTGTGCTACTATAGTGGCGATGGACTGATTGGTTGGGAAACGTTTTGCCAATCCTGCAACTGTAGTTTCAATTTTTTCAGGCTCAATATTTCGGGTATAGCCCAAACTGAATAAAGCCATTATTGCATTGCTGGTGGTGTCTAAATACCGTAGCGTATATTGTTGAAAATCGGTTTGTTTTTCAGCAAAATCTTTTTGTAATACCAGATAGGTGCTATCTGATGGCAAAGGATTCTTAAACTGTTGCAATAGTGCTGCTTTATCTTCGAGCCCTTTCCTCTTGCCTTCAATGGTTACCATAAAAGAGCGGAGTAAATAATTGGCTGGGGAATTAAATCTTGTGTTGTCGAGTGAAATGGTATTTAAATCTGCTGAAAATGGTATAGTAGGCTGGTCATTGATAAAAATAAATGCTGCCTGACTTTTTTCTAGCCTCAGCCTGTATAAACCTTCTTCTGTTGCTAATGCAGTTAATGAAAATTGACCGTTTTTAATTTCGGCGGTGTCTAATACAGCCGGGTCTTTTTGACTAAAGTACAACTCCTCCAAATAAATTTTTTGATCAGGAGCGTTTTTTAGTTCTCCTAAAACCGTAAACTGGCCTTTTTGAACAGAGGGGCTGCAAGAGAATAAAATCAATGCACTTATTACTAGGATCAGATTTTTTTTCATTTTGAAATATTAATTTAATTTTTCGGCTAATAATTTATTGACCACATTCATGTCTGCCTTGCCCTTGCTTAATTTTTTCACTTCTCCAGCAAAGAGTCCAATCAGTCCTTTTTTTCCACTTCGGTATTCTTTTACTTTGTCAGGCATTTTGTTAATCACTTCGTCTACCCAGCTGGCAACAGAATCATTGTTGCTTTCTTGAAGCAGATTTAATTCAGTGGCAACTTGTAATGGATTTTTTGAAGGTGCCTGTAAGAGTGCCGACAAAATTTTAGTAGATGCGATGCTGAAATTCACTTGGCCGTCCTCCACCAATTGTATCAAAGCGGCAATTTTTTCAGGCGTAAGCGGAAAGGATTCCAATTCAATTGCATGATCATTGAGATATGATTTAATTGGCCCCATCAACCAGTTGACAGCTGCTTTGTAGTTGGATGTATGCTTAATAAGCTCCTCGAAATAATTTACCAGTGACTTATCGCTACAAATCACCTGGGCATCGTAGGGAGGAAGTTGAAAAACCTCCTTATACTTTAGCTCCAAGGCTTCTGGTAGCGAAGGGAGCGCATCTTTAACTGCTTGTAAAAACTCATCCGTAATATGAAAAGGGGTGAGGTCTGGATCAGCAAAATAGCGATAATCATCCGCATCCTCTTTACTGCGCAAAGAAAAAGTGGTATTGTTATCGGCATCAAAACTTCTTGTTTCTTGGATTACTGCAGCACCCATTTCTACGATATCGATCAGTCGGTTCACTTCTAGGTCGATCGCTTTTTTTACATTACGGATACTGTTTAGATTTTTAACTTCTACCCTGGTGCCTAATTTTTTTTCACCTTTCAGGCGAATGGAAATGTTTGCATCGCAGCGCATGCTTCCTTCTTCCATATTCCCATCACAGATATCGAGCCAGCGGACTAGCCGCCTTAATTCTGTGATATAGGCAAATGCCTCTTCGCTACTGTGGAGGTCTGGTTCACTCACTATTTCAAGTAAGGGTACTCCTGCACGGTTAAGATCGATGGCGGTATAGTTTTCGTCTACATCATGCAGGCTTTTTCCGGCATCTTCTTCAATATGGATTCGGTTGAGCTGGATATTACGTTGCTCATTATTCACTTTTATTGTTACGAAACCATTTTTGCAGATTGGGGTGGTATGCTGACTTATCTGGTAACCTTTTGGAAGGTCGGGGTAAAAATAGTTTTTGCGGGCAAAATAATTTTCCTGTTCAATTTCGCAGTGAAGTGCCAGGCCTAATTTAATAGCAAATTCAATGGCTTTTTTATTCATTCTAGGCAAAGTGCCGGGATGTGCCAATGTGATTGGACTGATATGGGTATTGGGGGCAGCACCAAAAGAGGCGCTGTCACCACAAAAAAGTTTGCTATTGGTTTGCAGTTGGGCATGTACTTCCAGGCCAATTACTACTTCGTATTTATCATTTTTCATTGCAGAACAAAGGTAAGGAAGTTCCCGGTGACTCACCCCACCCGGTGACTCACCCTACCCGGTGACTCACCCTACCCGGTGACTCACCGAACACTTACAGGGTAATCTCAATTTAAAGTAAAGACTTAATAGTTTCAATAACTGTCTTCAGGTTGCTAATATCCTGTCCACCTGCAGTGGCAATGGTAGCCTGTCCGCCTCCGCCACCTTGTATCAATCCCGCCACCTGCTCCCGGATAATTTTAGCGGCATCCAATTTTTTTGCAGCTACTACTGTCTCTGAAATCCCTAGTGCTACAAAAGCCTTTCCATCTATGTTGGCGCAAAGCACGATAACATGGTCGTGCAAGTGATTTTTACAATCCACACATAATTTTTTTAATGCATCTGCGCTACTTACTTCTATGATTTCACCTACAAAAGTTACCTTATCAATGATCTCATCTTTTTTTAATAATTCATTCCGGATGCCAACCAATTGCCTTGCTTCTAGCCCATCAATTTTTTTAGAAAGGGCAGTATTTTCGGAGGATAAATTTTCGATGTATTTGTGAATGTTGACGGGGTTCTTTAACAGTGTTCGGATAGCACTTAATTCAGTAAATGTTTGCTGGATATACTGTTCTGCAGCATATCCACACACTGCTTCAATCCTTCGAACACCAGCTGCTACGGCCGCCTCATGTTTTATTTTGAAAATACCCAGTTCACCCGTGAATCCCACATGGGTGCCACCACACAATTCCAAAGAATACTGGGGATCCATGATTACCACCCTTACCGTATCGCCATATTTTTCGCCAAACAAAGCCATTGCCCCTAATGCGATTGCTTCGTCTTTGTGCATAGATCGGATTACCACCGGAACATTTTCTCTGATTTTTTCATTCACCATTTTTTCAACTGCAGCAATCTCTACCTCTGTTACCTTGGCAAAATGTGAAAAGTCGAAGCGAAGTTGTTCATCATTGACAAGGCTGCCTTTTTGAGCCACATGTTTGCCTAATACATTGCGCAAAGCGGAATGCATTAAATGGGTAACACTGTGATGAACAGATATAGCCTGCCTTCTTGCAGTATTTATTTTAGCTACTACCGGGCCATCAATTGCAATCGGCAATTTATCCGTAAAATGAATGATAAGGTCATTTTCTTTTTTTGTATTGGTAACTTCAATCGCTTCCTGCCCAAAATAGAGGGTGCCGGTATCGCCTACCTGTCCACCACTTTCTGCATAAAACGGTGTGGCAGCAAGGATTAACTGATAAAATGCTTTTGACTTGGAAGATACTTTACGGTATTTAATTACAGAAGTGTCGGTTTCCATTGCGTCGTAGCCTATAAATTGATTAGCTACCTTATCAACTAGGGTAATCCAATCTTCGGTGTCGAGAACGGCTGCAGACCGACTGCGGTTTTTCTGTTGCTGCATTTCTTTTTGAAAACCAGCTTCATCTACTTTCAAATTATTTTCAGTAGCTATCAGCATGGTAAGGTCAAGCGGAAAACCAAAAGTGTCATAAAGTTCAAAGGCGATAGCGCCGTCAATAACTTTCGTTGATTGTGATTGCTGGATGGTTTCATCCATTCTTTTTAAACCCTTGTCAAGTGTTCTCAAAAACGCCTCTTCTTCTTCCTTTACCACTTTGCTCACAAAATCCAATTGCTGTATCAGCTCCGGGAAAACCGTTTCAAATTGTTTGGCCAATAAGGGCAGTAGTTGAAACAATAAGGGTTGTTTGTAATCCAAATAGGAATAGTAGTATCGAACGGCCCTTCTTAATATCCTTCTAATAACATATCCAGCTCCGGTATTGGAAGGAAGCTGCCCATCAGCAATAGCGAAACTGATAGCCCGGATATGATCTGCGAGTACACGAAATGCAACCGCTCCTTCCCACCCACCTTCGATGGGAGTAATGTTGGCAGGGTTTTTTGTGGAGTCGGCCGGTGTTAAATTGGGGTTATATATTTTACCAGTTATTTTTTCAATAGCTTGGATGGTGCCAGTAAAAATATCAGTGTCATAGTTGCTGGTTTTGCCTTGTAATACTCTTACCAGGCGTTCAAATCCCATTCCTGTATCAACATGCTGGGCTGGTAAAGGTTCCAGGCTTCCGTCTTTTTTTCGGTTGAATTGGATAAATACATTGTTCCAAATCTCAATTACCTGAGGATGGTCATTGTTTACCAACTCGCTTCCCTCAATTTGTTTTCTTTCCTCAGCAGGCCTGCAGTCTACGTGAATTTCTGTACAGGGGCCACAGGGGCCTGTGTCACCCATTTCCCAAAAATTGTCTTTCTTGTTGCCCAATAAAATCCGGTCTTCTGCTACATATTTTTTCCATTCATTGAAAGCTTCCTCATCCCTGGGTAAACCTTCTTTTGCATCACCTTCAAAAATGGTTACATATAATTTATCTTTATCTAATTGGTAAACATTGGTAAGTAATTCCCAGCTCCAGGCGATGGCTTCTTTTTTAAAATAATCACCAAAGCTCCAATTGCCCAGCATTTCAAACATGGTATGGTGGTACGTATCTACACCTACTTCTTCCAAATCGTTGTGTTTTCCACTTACCCGAAGGCATTTTTGCGTATCAGCAGCGCGTTTATAGGGAGCAGTTTTATTGCCTAGGAAATAATCTTTAAACTGATTCATACCCGCATTGGTGAACAACAGGGTGGGATCATCCTTTAATACGATGGGGGCTGAAGCCACGATGGCATGCTCCTTGGATTGAAAGAAATCAAGAAATTGCTGGCGTATTTCAGCGGCGGTTAGTTGGCTCGGCATTGAAGTAGTTGTCTTTTTTTCGTCATTTTGGGACATACACCTTTCTGTTTTTTGGATGATTTTTGCAATAGTTCCTGCTATCTTTGCACGTGAAACGATTGATTGGCGCAAAGGTAAAGAATTCAGGGTTGAGTTAACTAAGGCGCATATAAAATGGACAGTAACGTTATTATTTAAAGATTAGACGTAAATTCAATCATCCAAAAAATTACAAACCTCCAGCGGGTTTTGTGGCAATGAAAAAGATTAAATATTTTTATAATACCAATACGCTTCGTTACGAAAAGCTGGTAACACCTCTAAGGGTGTTGTTACTAAGGGTATTTGGGGCTTTTTCGGTGCTACTGGTCAGCTCTACCCTGGTAATCTGGGTGTATACTAAATTTATTCCCCGGCCTTCTGACAAGGAATCGAGATTACGGATTGAATTGATGAGGGATAATTATACTATTTTAAGTGAAAAGGTAAAGACATTGCAACAGCAAATGGCCGGACTTGAGAAGCGGGACAATGAAGTTTATCGCTCAATTTTTGAAGCCAAGCCATTGCCGGATAGCGCAAGGGCAAAGCTGACAGAAAAGAAAAAAGAGGTAGAAAAGGTGAATGTAATGAGTGATGACCTGTTGGGAAAAGAGATTGCTGTTTCACTGAATAATATTAGCGCAAGGGTTGTATACCAGATTAATAGTTATAAGCAAATTGAAAAGCTGATCAATAATCAGGAAAATAAATTGGCGAGTATTCCGGCTATACAACCGGTAAGCAATAAAGACCTGACTAGAATTGCAAGTGGGTTTGGGTATCGCATCCACCCTATTTATGGAATTCCAAAAATGCATGAGGGGCTCGATTTTACTGCTAGTCAGGGAACACCCATTTATGCAACTGGCGATGGAAGAGTAACTACGGCAGGCAATGCAACGGGCAAGGGCAACCATGTTATTATTAACCATGGGTACGGTTATGAAACGGTATACATGCACATGGTACGTATCAAGGCAAGGGACGGCCAATTGGTAAAAAGGGGGCAAATTATTGGCTGGGTAGGCAATACTGGTGCCAGTACAGGGCCCCATTGTCATTATGAAGTGCATATCTTTGGAAGACCTGTGGACCCGGTTTACTTTTTCTTTAATGACCTGAATGCAGAACAATATGATCGCGTACTCAAAATTGCTGCTACCGGCAGTGCAAAAAGTTTTGATTAACTTTAAATAATGGCATTTAAACAAATAGCATTCGATTTTGGGGAATTGCCCCAGAAGCCTAAGCCGGAAAATATTTTAATTGCGGCAGAGCAAGTCTTGCCTGTAAAACAAACGCTGCCCGATACAGTAGCGTTGCCTGAACCAATAGTGTTGGCCGTAATAGAAGAATTGATTGAAGTATCAGTAGCTCCTGAAATAGAAATTGTTGTTGAAAGAAAGGCGGAACCCCCAAAGGAACCCTTTCCCAACAAAACGCATTCAATTCAAAAAGTTATTAAAAATACTCCTGAAAAAGTAAAGTCAACCAGAGGTAGAAAGAGTGTCAAGGAGATGAGTGAGGGGGTTGCATTGATTGAGGTTCCTGAAGATGAGATCTTATTTCAAAAAATGTATTATTCAATAGGGAAGGTGGCCGATATGTTCAAGGTAAATCAATCATTGATTAGATTATGGGAAAATGAGTTTGATGTGTTAAAGCCCAAAAAAAATGGAAAAGGAGATCGATTGTTTAGGCCAGCGGATATAAAAAACATACAACTCATTTACCACTTAATGAGAGAAAGAAAATACACCATGGAGGGGGCAAAGGATTTTATTAAAAACAATAAAAAGGCAAGTGAAAAATTTTCAACGATAGAATCATTGAAAAAGCTGAAAGAGTTTTTAATAGAAATGAAAGCCAGTCTTTAATTTCTTACTGCTTGGTTGCTGATTTCCAGAACAGCCCCCCTAACTTACATTACCATCTATGCAAGACAATTCAATCTTGTTTTTTTCAAGTACTTCTTTAATTTGCAAATGAATGATTTCTTTAAACGAATCAAATTGAATTGTCGGTACGATAGGAGTTAGGTATTCAATAGAAATCAAGAGGCCTGTTTTATTCATTTCTTTCAAAAAAACGGTATAAGAAAGCAGGTCGGCGGCATGTTGTTGTAAGACTGATTTAATGGACTCAATTGTTTTTTTAACATCATCGGATTTGGTTTTTTGCGAAAGCTCGATGCTTATCTCAGCTCTTCTTTCGGTGCGCGTACTGAGGTTGTCCACAATACTGTCTACCATTTGTTTGTTAGGCACACTTACCAATGTTTTATCAGCGGTGCGTATCCTTGTACTGCGCAATCCAATTCGCTCTACGGTACCACTAATCAAATGTACTTTCAGTTCGTCACCCGTTTTAAATGGTTTATCAAAAAATATAATAAAAGAGGCAATGATATTTTCCAAACTTTCTTTTGCCGCCAGTGCCAGTGCGGCACCTACGATACTAAGGCCGGTTAAGAGGTTGCCAATATTTTGACCGAAAGTAAATTTAAGCAGTAGTAAAAACCCAATAATTCCTAGGATAACTTTTAAGAAATCACGGAAAAAAACGATCAATTGATCATCACTTTTATCTTCAGTAAGACTTGTTTTTGCTTCTAGCACTAATGAAATAAAATCAATCAAACGAAGCTGTAGCCAGGTAAAAACAAGCACAATGATGGTGATGCCGCATCTTTCAAAAATCAATTGCGTGTTGATATGGTAAAGTTGGTATTGAAATGCAGAAGGGAAATTTAATTTATCAATACTGAATTCAGCAATAAGGGTGAGTACAAACCATTGCAAAGGGGCGATCACAAGGTCTATAAAACTCTTTTTATCAACTGATTTCCATGCCTGGCGCACCACCCTATACAATAGGGAAGCGATATAGCGCGATACATATTTTTTTAAAAGTAGCGCTAGTACAATAATACCAGCCACCGTCAACCAAGCGCTAAGGCTGTTATCAAAATAAATTTTGTCAAAAAAATTCATGCAGTAAATTTAATGGAGTACAATTGCATTCTGGCAATAAAAGTAAAAAAATATTCGAAATAGCTCGCAGTAGTATAGTTTATAAAGCGTAAGTCATATCAATCATTTCTACTTAGTTATCGGAATCGCTTGTTGTAGGGTTGTAATATTTCAGTTCCATATGTTGGCCATCAAATACAGCGTAACTGTTAAAGTTGATCCATTCACCCAGATTAATATATCGGCTATTTTCAGAAAGGGAAAAATCAATGGGCAAGTGCCGGTGGCCAAATACAAAGTAATCGAAATGCGCTTTCAATAGCGTTTCTTTTGAGTAAACAATTAGCCATTCGTTTTCTTCACCTAAAAAATGTTCCGGCTGCTGGCTGGCAGCAATCCTGCTTTTTTTTGAAAAATAATTCGCAATCCCCAACCCTATTGTTGGTGGAACAAGACCGAAAATTGTCTGACAAATTTTGTTGCGGAATATTTTCTTCAAAAACTTGTAGCCTTCATCGCCAGGCCCCAGTCCATCTCCATGCCCGATGAAAAATTTTTTTCCGTTGAATTCAAAATTTTTCGGCTCAAAGTACACCGGTATATTTAATTCTTTTTGAAAGTAGTTGTGCATCCACATATCGTGGTTGCCTACAAAAAAATGAATGGGAATTCCTGCGTCTGTAAGCTCTGCCAATTTACCCAAAATTCGAATATATCCTTTGGGAACCACCGTAGCATATTCAAACCAAAAGTCGAACAAATCACCCACAATAAATATTTGCTCCGCATCATTTTTGATGCTGTCCAAAAACTGAACGATTCTTTTTTCACGCTTCAAACTGCTGGCTGCATCGGGCGTTCCCAGATGAAAATCGGACAAGAAGTATATTTTTTTTGCAGCTATTGTTGTCATGTAAGGCAAAATGTTAGATTAAAGGAAGGCCCTATTGATTATTGCTCAATGTAGGCAATAAAGGTAAGGGAATCAGCGTGTAGCACTGGCACTATCCACCAAAAATAAATACACTTCTTTTGGACCATGTACTCCTGTTACCAGTGTTTTTTCAATATCGGCCGTTCTGCTGGGTCCACTGGCAAAAGTGATTAAAGATGGAATATTACCTGCATATTTGTCTTTCAGTAATTGCAAAGCATCTTTGATATCATATACTAGTTGGTTAGTATAGGCGATGCAAATATGAATAGGGGCATACACGCTCACTGTGCGACCGCTTTGTTGGGCAGCACTCATTACAATAGTGCCCGTACGGGCTACTAAATATTCGCAACCAGTAACGGAAGCATCGCAGCCGGGGAGATGAATGGTGTTGCTAAAGGAATCATTCCACCGATCTTCACAGCAATAGATTTTGGTCCATTCTTTTTGGGTAATTAGTTGCTGAACCTGCAGTAGGAGGTCGGCCTCATCTACGCAAAAGGCGAATTTACCTTGTAGTTGGTTAAATGCTTCTGCAAACAATATTTCTAACTCATCTTTAGCAGGCTGGTAAACAGAAGCAGATCCTTCACTTTGTGGAAAAGGCAAAGGCACTGGATTACTCAGTGCCTGCCGTATTCGTTTTAATATGTTTTCTTTTGCCGCTGAAGTGCCCATGGCAATCTTAAATTTTAGGAGGGTTTATCAGCTCTTCAGGTAAGGAGGTATCCGGCTCTTCTAATACTGCCTCCTCCGGCGTTGGAATATCCAATGCCTTTTTCTCTTCAAAGGCTCTTTTACCAATTAAATTCTCCACATCACTTTTGAACAAGACTTCTTTTTTCAGTAATTCTTTGGCTAATAACTCCACATCGCCTTTCTTTTCAGTAAGTAGCTCCTTGGTTCTGATATATGCATTTTCTATTAGCTTGCGTACCTCTTCATCAATCATTTTACCAGTCTCCTCGCTAAAGGGTTTGGTAAATACATTTTCCTGATTGGGATCGTAGTAACTGATATTGCCGATTTTTTCGTTCATACCATATACCGTAATCATGCTGTAGGCAATCTTAGTAATTTGTTGCAGATCATTGCTTGCCCCGGTACTTATTTTTCCAAAGAAAATATCTTCACTTGCTCTTCCTCCCAATGTCATGCATATCTGGTCTAGCAATTGATCTGTATTATAGAGGTATTGTTCTTTAGGAGTGTATTGGGCATATCCGAGTGCTGCGCTACCTCTTGGCACTACGGTTACTTTTAACAACGGGTAGGCATGTTCGAGATACCAACCGCAAATGGCATGTCCAGCTTCGTGGTATGCAATGATTTCTTTTTCTTCAGGAGAAATGATTTTATTCTTTTTTTCCAATCCCCCAATTACTCGGTCGATGGCATCCTGGAAATCGCTCATATCTACTGAGTCCTTGTTTTTACGGGCAGCAATTAAAGCAGCCTCATTACAAACATTGGCAATGTCAGCACCAGCAAAACCGGGGGTTTGCTCGGCTAATTTAAAGATATCAAGCGTTGTTGAAATTTTGATTGGGCCCAAATGCACTTTAAAAATAGCTTCCCTACCAACTAAATCAGGTCGGTCAATAGAGATCTGCCGATCAAATCTACCTGGGCGCAATAAAGCAGCATCTAATACATCTGGTCGGTTGGTAGCAGCTAAAATAATGATTCCAAGATCAGTTCCAAAGCCATCCATTTCCACAAGCAATTGGTTCAAGGTGTTTTCTCTTTCATCATTGCTCATCATCATATTCTTACCTCTTGCCCTTCCGATTGCATCAATTTCATCAATAAATATGATGCAGGGTGCTTTTTCTCTTGCCTGCTTAAAAAGATCCCGAACGCGGCTGGCACCAACACCTACAAACATTTCCACAAAATCACTTCCACTAAGGCTAAAAAATGGAACCTGGGCTTCGCCTGCAACCGCTTTAGCTAGTAAAGTTTTACCTGTTCCCGGAGGCCCTATTAACAATGCACCTTTGGGAATTTTTCCGCCAAGGGCAGTATATTTTTTCGGATTTTTTAAAAAATCAACGATTTCCATTACCTCTACCTTAGCTTCATCTAGTCCGGCTACATCGCCAAAATTGATATTCACTCTAGATGCTTTATCGAAAAGAGTAGCTTTTGATTTACCAATATTGAAAATACCACCTGGTCCACCACTGCCACCACCTGGCCCACCTACCTTACGCATCATCATCACAAATAATAAGCCGATCAATAAGATGGGTAGAAGGGTAGAAATTATCTGTCCAAATAATTCTCCTTCATCGGTGGGAGAATCAGGTATCTGGGTTATTAGGGGGTTTTTATTATAAAAATCCTGCATTTGCGCTGCAAAAGTTTTATCATCCACTATGCTGAAATACAGCTGTGGAGCAGGCATTTTAATGGCGTTATCGAACTGCTTGCCAAAAAGATCTTTATAAACGGCTTTATTTTCGAGACTGTCTTTTTTGATAAATATCCGAACAATTTTTTTGTTGCGAATAGTCGTAATTTTCTCAACATCCCCCTGTTTAACAAGTTCAGTAAATTTAACCTGATTGGTTTCTACTCCGGTACCTGTTGCGGTTCGTAAAAAATTATAGCCTACGATTGCTGCAAAGACAATTCCATATATCCAGTAGATATTAAACCTGTTTTTGTTTTTTGACTGGTTGTCGTCTCCGGTAGAAGGGGTAGTGCCCGTTTTTTTGTTGGTTGATTTTTTATCTTCTGACATAGCTGCTTGCTTACAATATTTATTTATGTTATGCTATTGGATAGCGGATGTTGATTGATTTAATCATTGTGTTCGGTGGCAACTGCATCACTCCACATTTCTTCCAGCTTGTAAAACTTTCTTGGTTCGGGCAACATGATATGTACCACCACATTTACATAATCAATTAAAATCCATTGTTGCCCCTGACGACCTTCGTGCTTGTAGGCGGATTCGCCACATTTCTTTTTTACGTCTTCTTCTATAAAGTCAGCAATCGCCTTTAATTGCGTGGAATTACTAGCTTCGCAAATGATGAAAAAATCGGATACGGCTTCAGGGATTTTACGTAAATCAAGGCTAATGATGTTTTCTCCCTTTTTTTCCTGGATGGCATCGATAATAGCTTTGAAAATTTTACTGTTTTTGGTTAGCTTTTTAATAGTACTTTTTGGACGATTGGCTAACATGGTGAGATTGTTCAAATTATATGCTGTTTTAGTTTATTTTTCATTGACATTCAATTTTATAGATAGCCCGCAGTTTACTATTAACTTTTGTTTTTTGGATAACAGTAGCTAGCTTGCAAATATCTTCAAAAGTACTATTTCTTTACCAATCGTTGCAACATGCCCAAAACCGGTTCGTCCTTTGTAATTTTAAAGCAGGTTGATAGTACCAACAACTATGCCATGGCAAAGGTTCATGCAGGAATGGCGAAACATGGGGATACTTATTTTACAACGATACAAACAGCTGGAAAAGGCCAGCGTGGAAAGGTTTGGGAGACAGCCCACGGCGTTAATATTGCCCTCAGCCTTGTTTTGGATGTCCAATTGTTAAATGCTTCACAACAATTTCAATTGTTAGTCTGCGTTGCCTTAGGCTGTTATGATTTTTTTGAACGATATGCCGGTCAAGAAACCAGCATTAAATGGCCAAATGATATTTACTGGCGTGACAGAAAGGCAGTAGGCGTATTAATTGAAAACAGCTTTCAGGGCAGTGATTGGAAATTTGCTGTGGCAGGAATAGGGGTTAATATCAACCAGACCCATTTTGACAATAGCCTAAAAAATCCGGTTTCATTAAAGCAAATTACCGGAAAAACCTACGACCTCACCGAATTAGCCAAAGAGTTGCAAATGCATCTGTTGAATCGGTTTAGCGCTATTCAAAAAGACCCATTTAGCGGATCCCTGGCCGAATACAATGGGCATTTATACGGCCTCAACAAAAAAATGCATTTAAAAAAGGGTTCCATTCATTTCGATGCTAGTATTCAGGGGGTAACCGCCTTTGGACAGTTGGTAACCATGGATTCTAAACAGGAGCGGCAGTTCAACTTTGGCGAAGTGGAATGGGTTGTATGAGGGATCTCTGATGTGAGAATTTTTGATGTCTGATTTTTTGATGTCTGATGTCTGATTTTTTATGTCTGATGTCTGATTTTTTGATGTATGATTTATTTACATATGATGAAGCTCTATTGGATATGGAATTTAGTAAATCATTGCAAAAAGAATAAAGCGACAAGGCTCAAATTATAAAAATCATACATCCACACATCATACATCAAAAAATCATACATCAGACATCATACATCAGACATAAAAAAATCAGCCATTTCCCAAGGCTTCCAGAATTTCTGCCGTATGGTTTTTGGTATCTGGTTTATTGATAATCTCCATAATTTTACCTGCTTCATCGATTAAAAAAGTGGTCCGGGTGATACCCATATAGGATTTCCCCATAAATTTCTTTTCGCCCCAAACCCCGTACTGTTCTACTATTTTTTTGTCCTCATCGGCGATTAGCGGAAAGGGTAGTTCATATTTGGTCTCAAATTTC
>CANIMM010000004.1 GCA_947468255.1 Chitinophagaceae bacterium
GAAAAGAATCTTCCCCCATTTGTAATTTTCTTGGAAGGTAGCTTAGAGGATATGGCTACCCTATATCCTACCACGACAGAGGAATTGGAAAAATGCCAGGGTGTGAGCAAAGGAAAAGCCATTCGATATGGTAAAAAATTTGTAGATCTAATCGCATCCTATGTGGAGGAAAATGGCATTGAAAAGCCCGATGATTTTGTGATGAAAGGAGTGGTAAACAGGAATAACAATAAGATTTTCATTATTCAAAATGTAGATAAAAAAATTCCGCTAGAAACCATTGCGAAATCCAAGGACCTTAGTATTGATGAATTGCTGGAAGAGATGGAAACCATCGTTGCGAGTGGAACTCGGCTGAATTTAGATTACGCAATCGATGAACTAGTAGACCAGTATGAACAGGAAGAGATTATTGATTATTTTAAAGCCTGCGAAACTAGCAGCCTTCAGATAGCACAAGAAGAACTTGCTGAAAGTGGATTTAATTGGGAACAGTTAAAAATCATGAGAATCAAGTTTTTGAGTGTTTATGGCAACTAGACGGGCACTCAAAACTCAAGGGTAATATGTATTTTTGTTAAATCGGTATAACTCAAATTGTCGGTTTTTCAATTAGTGGCTATTTCTAATTAAATTGCCCTGTATTTTTGAATGGCAAATTACAAAATCTCATTGCTAGAAGTATTGAGGTCCGCACTAAGTTACAGCCTTTGACTTATTGCCTCTTTTCTATTTAGGTTTAGGCTTTAGGGGTTTAGTTTGGGCTACCAAAAAAATCATCGCAAATGGAACTAAACATCCCCCATTTTGTTATTACAGTTCAATAAATACCAAACTATACTCATTTTAAAGCCTTTTAAAACAACTTAAAAAAAATGACAGCAACAAAAAGTTACGCAGTACAAAGCGCTACCTCCCCATTAGCCCCTTTCAGTTATAACACTAAAGAAGTTGGACCTAATGATGTTCTTATAGATATTATGTACTCTGGAGTATGCCACTCAGATATACACCAGGCCCGCAATGAGTGGGGTGGATCTAGCTATCCAATGGTACCAGGACATGAAATTCTGGGAAGAATCTCAAAAGTAGGAGATAAAGTGAAAAATTTTTCGGTGGGTAATCTGGCAGGGGTTGGTTGTTTTATAGATTCTTGTCGCACCTGCCCAAGCTGCCTAGCTTCGGAGGAACAATATTGTGATAATGGAACGGTAGGCACTTACAATAGTATTGACAAACAAGGCAACCCTACCTATGGAGGCTATGCAACGCATATTGTGGTAGATGAAAATTACGTCCTTCACGTATCAGAAAAATTAGCCTTAGAGGGAGTTGCCCCATTATTATGTGCAGGCATCACCACCTATTCTCCCTTGAAATACTGGAAAATCGGCAAAGGGCATAATATAGCAATAGTTGGTTTAGGAGGTCTTGGGCATATGGGAGTAAAATTTGCAGCTTCATTCGGTGCAGAAGTTACCGTTTTAAGCACTTCTGCATCTAAAGAGCAGGATGCTTTAAAATTGGGAGCACATCATTTTGAGGTAACTACGCAACCTGAAACACTGAAAAAGCTAAAGGGCAAATTTGATTTTATACTAAGCACCATTTCAGCTCAACACGATTACAATCAATATTTGGATTTGCTAAAGGTAAATGGAACAATGGTAGTAGTTGGAGTTCCTCCTACTCCCTCAGTGGTTAATGCTTTTAGTATTATTGGAAAGCGCCGCTCCTTAGCAGGATCGATGATTGGGGGTATCAAGGAAACCCAGGAAATGCTCGACTACTGTGCAGAACATCAGATTGTATCAGATGTAGAAGTAATCAAAATGTCTCAAATTAATGAAGCATATGAAAGAGTAATTAAATCGGATGTACGATATCGATTTGTAATTGAAATCGCCTCATTATTATAACTCATTTAGGGGGCAGAAATATGAGGCGAATTCGAATTCCTTGCATTTTTATCGCTTTTTTTTAAATTGATAGGATTGTAACGAATTATTTGAACAGAAACTCCTATTTTTGCCACCCCAAACGGGAAGGTGTGATAGCTCAGTTGGTAGAGCAATGGACTGAAAATCCATGTGTCGCCGGTTCAACCCCGGCTCGCACCACTTCAAAGGCCTGATAATCAATCAAATGCGATGATTATCAGGCCTTTTTGTAGGTAAAATGATCCGCCAGTTTGGAAACGAAAAAATTCGGCAAGGTATTTCTTACTCGATTGAATTAATAACTATTAGCCAGTTTTGCGGTTAAACTTCCTAAAATAGTACAATAAGTTCTGTATCGACTTCACTCCGTTTAAATTTTAATCGCTTAACTACAAGGTTACAAAAAACAGGTCTTAACAACAAGTCCCAACAGCGCTGCAATTCCTATAATGGACAATTCCTGCATTTTCTTTACATAAATTAAAAGGCCTGCTGCACCGGCAGCAATCAAAGCTGTAGGAATGTCGATAATTGAGCGGCTTGCAATTACGATAACAGCACCCACCAATGCACCTATTACAGCTGCGGTAATTCCGTCAACAAATGCTTTTATGCTTTTGTTTTTCGCGATTTTCTTAAAATAGGGTGCCGGTAAAACGGTGAACAAATAACAGGGTAAAAAAGTCGCCAACGCGGCAATACAGGCGCCGGGGAAGCCTGCAACCAAATAACCAATGAAGGCAACAGTGATCACAACCGGCCCAGGCGTAATCATGGCTACTGCAACAGCGTCTACAAACTGATTTTCGGTGAGCCAGCCATATTCTGTCACAACCCCTGCATGCAAGAACGGGACAATGGCAAGTCCGCTGCCAAAAACAAATGCTCCTGCTTTAGTAAAGAACCAAGCAATTTGCCCAAGTTTGCTAATTTCAAATGTCCAAAAACCAACACCGCTCAAAAGCAAAACGGAGACAGCTCTTGGGCTTTTCATCCATGCGGGCGGCGCTTTTATAACCATATAAATTGTTGCCAATACAACAAACAACAGTACGGATTCACTTTGCTTAACTGCCGTTACAAATGCCATGGTAACATAAAACAACCAAAGCAACCAGTTGCTTTTTATCGCTCCGAATTCAAACTTGCTCACAGATTTAATGGTTAGTTTGTAGGCGCTTACAGCTATGATTCCAATTACAGCAGCGCTTACACCATAAAAAACAGCTTGCATCCAAGCAAGTCCGCCGTATAATTGATACGCCATTCCAAGCAGCACCACCATAATGAAGGAGGGGATGATAAAAGCGAGTCCGGTCAGCGTTGCGCCTACAATTCCATAATGAACATACCCAAGATAAATTCCTAATTGTGCTGCCAGCGGCCCTGGCGCCAATTGTGAAAGCACTAGCCCTTCCTTGTATTCATCCGCTGAAATCCATTTTCTGGTTTCCACCAAGTCGCGGTGCATATACCCCACCAAGGCGACGGGTCCGCCAAAACCTGTTGCCCCAAGTTTTAGAAAATATTTTACCATGTCGGTGAGCAAGTACTGCGGTCGTTCTTCTATTTGATCCATCTTATTGCCGTTGATAATTATTTTTTTAAAATTGCCGCAAGAAAATATAACCCACTGCCATATTGCAGTAAGCTATTGTATACAGGTTTCCTTTTTACATACAGGCAACTTATTAAAGCGTTGGCTATTCCTCCAAATTGCGAGCGCCATCACTTAACCCCCATCCATAAATATATACTATCGCAGGCTAAATCTTTTATAAACTATTGCTAACACGAAAAAAAATTCATTTGGCTTACTTACCAATGATATAATGGCAAGTGTCCTGTTTTTTTAGAAAATTTTTTAAAACCGGTGATATTGTTCGGTTTAATATATCCTGCAAAAAATCCCGCGTTGACGCTTTGCCTTACTCAAACAGTGAACAATGGCCTTTTCAACAGTCGAAATCCAGGATTGCTTGTAAGGTTTGGTGTAAACCACACGGAAGCCCAAGAGAATACAGTGGAAGGTAGGGGTACAATGCTCAGGTTGATCATCTACAAAAACGGGATTGCTGCTGCCTGGCTCCACAAAAAATGTGATTGATTTCTAGCCCCAGTTACAAGCCCATTTTGACACCCACAATCTTTCTTGTCAATAAAATCAACTGAAATTTCACTGTATCAAAAATCAGTCCCGCTAACAGCAAGAAAGAGGCAAGCAAAAGAACTCGTATGCCCAACTTTTTAAAAAGCAACCCGCTAGAGATGCCTCCCAAAAAGAAAAATAATATAATTGTCAACCTAAGTTTAATCGAAGAAAATAGTTTCTTGCGTTGTGCATCATGGGTGTAATAAAATAGCTGTGATAATTCTATCCCCAAATCTGTGAATAATCCGGTTAAATGGGTGGTTCGTACCATCGAATCTGATATTGTAGTAACCAGTGAATTTTGCAAGCCCATGGCAAAAAGCAGGCTACATGCAATAACGTCGGGGTGCTGGACAGTGAATGAAATGCTCGAAAAAGAGATGAATGTCAGCATTATCAGTTCAATGACAACAGGCGGTATATAAATAAAACGTTCGCTTTTTCTTGAAATAATTTCAAAAAGCAAACCAGAAACGAAGGAACCTACAAAAAAACAGAATATGTAAAGGAACATTACAACAGCCTGCGCAATATTGAACTTAAAAACTTCGTCTACCAAAAATGCAAAATGTCCAGTAACATTTGTCGTCAATCGCTGAACTGACAAAAAACCGGCAACATTAACTATTCCTGCAACAAAAGAGAGCAAAGATGCAATTTGCAAATTATGCTTCAGCGTTCTTGTCTTGCCTCTATGTCTGAACATGTGTATTTATATTAAATAAAAATTGCCAATTATTTCACTAATTTCCAAAATCGGCTTCCCTCGGTATTGAGGATTTACAATGAAGCCTTGGTGCAATTGCAAACACTTCCCTTGCCCTTCTGAATTTAGCTATTGGTGATTTTGTGGAAAGAAGTACTTCAAAATGTTCGTCCAATAATATTGAAGTGTTGTTCGCAATGGATTTGATTTTATAAAAGTACCAATAATTGGAATCAGGTCCAATAAAACTATCCAGCAATAAAATTACCCAATGCGCCATGCAAATTTTCGCTTCTGGTTGACATTGGTCAGGGATGAAGTTTTCACTATGTTTCGCTTTTGGATGGCTAGTTGTTCAATCATACAAAAAAATGCAAATTAGAATACTAAAACACCCCTGTAAGTTTTAATTGCGAAACGGTCTTTGTATTTACTTGGCTAATTAATCCCTTTTTATACTTGCATCTAAAAAAATAAATTATTATTTTGGAATAAAAAATTATGGAACAAAAAGACCTGCAATATTGCAAGGAAGTGATTGCCCAAAGTATTCAGCAAATGGAGGAATTAATTAAAAAAATCAATGGGATGCTCATAAAATTCGAAGATATATTGGTTGACACAAACCACCCCATTCCTTCTAGCAAAAAGGGTGAAAAAAAATTCATTAGCTACTATTCAATCATCCAAGACCAGTACGTTGACTAACAATATAGTTTTTTACAAATAATACGACTCAAGTTGAGTAAGAGGTGATTTCAGTTTATAGGGAATTGAATCAGCTGCTAATGTGAAATATACGAGATTTTTTAAAATCGTCTAGCATCAACATCTTTAATAAACTTGATAACTCCATTCATAAAAACCTGTTGATCGTCCCACATTGATAAATGACTTCCATTAGGACAATAGAGATAGCGTCCCTTCTTTACCAGCTGACTTTGTTCACTCATCGCAGTAGGGTCCATTGTATCATGCTTAGCGCCTACCATTAAAGTAGGAACAGTTATTTCGTGTAAACGATTTTTTATATCCCAACTTGCTAAACGACCGCTAATGCCAAACTCGCTTGGCCCCTGCATCAATGTATAAATTTCACTGTTAACATGTTTCATTGATCGGTTAAAGCCATCAGGCCAATCTTTCAAACGGCACAAATGTTCATGATAAAAATTAGGTATGAGCAATTCCATATATCGCGGATTATTAAAATCTTTTTTTGCTTCTAAGACTTTAATTTCAGAAAGCACTGTTGGCTTCATTTGCTTAGCAAGCACTTCATCCGCATACTTCCCATACTCTGGCGCACTTGCTACCATATTGGCAACCAGCAAGCCTTTTAAATGTTGTTGGTATTTTAAGGCATACTCCATTGCTAAAATACCGCCCCATGAATTACCCAACACATAGAAATTTGTACTATCTGCTCCTATTGCCTTTCGCACTTGCTCTACCTCTTCAACAAAACGTGCAGTTGTCCAAAGACTGCTGTCTTTTGGTTGGTCACTATAATAGGAACCCAATTGGTCATATTCATAAAATTCAAAAGCCTGGCGTTGAAAAAAGGTTTCAAAACATTCCATATATTCATGCGTCATTGCAGGGCCTCCATGTAATAACAATATTTTAATGGTAGAATTATTGCCAAAACGTTTTGTCCACACTTTAAATTCTCCTACCGGCGTTTGAATGGGAATCATTTTTACACCTGCAGACTCAATAGAATCGGTATAGGTAAAATAATCAGTCAATACCTTATTGGATGAAGCCGTATTTTGCTTACAGGACTGAATAAGTAAAATCACTAAAATGTAACTGAGAATTCGCATAATTGGTATTTTTAAATATGAACGCTTCTATTATTGTAAGGCGTTTTGCAAATTACTTACACCCCACTATTAATTGTAAAACCACCGTCTACACCAATGATTGAACCCGTTACAAATTTGGATGCATCACTCAATAACCAAATTAATGCCCCTGTTAATTCATCCGGGTTTCCAAATCGCTTGAAAGGCGTCTGGCCAATGATAGATTTGCCCCTTGGGGTAAGCGTTCCGTCCGGATGTGATAATAGCGCCCGGTTTTGTTCTGTCAAAAAGAAGCCGGGCATAATTGAATTCATTCGAATAGTGTCGCCATACCGATTGGCCATTTCAAGTGCAAACCATTTGGTATAGCAATCTATTGCAGATTTCCCCATGCTATAGCCTAATACACGGGTAACCGATCGCTGCGTACTCACAGAAGAAATATTCACAATGCTTCCATTGCCTGATTTTGCTATTTCCGGTCCAAATATCTGCACAGGCATGATCGTACCCCAAAGATTAAGTCCCATTGCATTTTTAACGCCTTCTATGTTAAGATCAAAAACATCCTTTTCAGGCGGCAAAACCCCTTCAGGAATATTACCACCTGCAGCATTTACCAAGCCGTCGATGCTGCCAAAACTGGCAATGATTTTTTCTCTGGCATTAATAAGCTGTGCTTCCACCAATACATCTGTTGCTATAAAAATGGCGATGCCGCCGCTATTATTAATTTCTGCCGCCCTCGCATTTCCCACCTTTTCATTTCGGCCGATGATGACCAGTTTTGCCCCAGCTGCTGCAATTGCTTTTACAAAAGCACCTCCCAAGATACCCGTGCCGCCGCTGACTATGATTACTTTTTCTTTCAAAGAAAATAACGCATCTGGTTTCTGACTCATAGTTTCTTGTATTCAATGATTATAAATAATTAATTCGCTTTAATAGCTCCACTAAGCACCTCGATTCTGTAAGGCCCAATTATCCTCCAGCTTCAAAATTAAATGAACCTTTTTAGTTATCCCACATTTACTTCCATACTTTCAAAATCTAGCACACAGCAATCGATATCATTTGCTAAAAATGAAAGCGCAATGAATTTATCGCTTGAAAAAATTATAATTGATTGAAAAATACCATGACGAAAATCCCTTGTTAGTCAAATCATTTTTTAAAGTCGCGGCATCTTTAACTGAGCCGCTTATCCGCAGATTGGTCAACTCCTTTCTAAAGCCGAATACAGCCCCGCCGCTGATGGATAAATTGTTTGCTACTACAATGCCGGCACCTAAAGGCATCAAAAAGTCATTGGCCCCCGTAGTTACACCTAATTGCAAAAATGGATAGAGCCAGTTGCTTTTGGTTGATACGAGTAGATTTAAAAATACAGCAGGTCTTACCCTTACACGCATTGGGTTGGTTTCTGCAACTAAATATTCCCCATTGGCCTGTTGTAGCGCATACTCAGGGTACAAAAGATCCGTATAAAAAACTCCGGTTGAAACAAATGGCACCACTATCTGCTGGCTGGCAATGGTGCAGCCAACCTGGTAAGTTTTGTTGGTTCGCTGATTTCCTTCTTCATCGACTGCAGAAACCGAATAGATAAGGGTGAGCATTTTTGTCGGCTTATCCTCTAAATCAACCTGACTATCTAAACGGTAGCCCTTACTGTCTGAATCAAAATCACTTGCGAAACTAGTGAGCGTTTTCAATAGCGTCGAAAATTTTTCCAATGCATCTCGCTGGCTATCCATCCTTGCTGATGCATTCATAAAAATCAATATCGAGGCTGCTGCTGAGTATTTTTTAAAATTTTCAACACTAGAAGCGGTCAACAAAGGCAAAATTCTTTCATTGAAATGAGTGGTCAATAATTGTTGGATTTTTACTACCCCCCGCTCCGCCAATTTTTGAGCATTCATCAAATCATCCGCCACTCTTTTCGAAAGGGAGAGTTCTTGTAAAAATGTTGCATAGTCGGAGGGGCATTTTAATAACGCATCTTTTCGAATGAATAACCATTCACTAAACCCATTGGTTTTTCCGGAGTCTGCCCCATGAGTAATCATAACTTCTTGTCGAAATAAATAATCATCTATCGGCTTTACTGCATCATTGATTTCCTTTATCAGTGAATTGTATAATAGTTGTTTTTTCAATGTACTGTCGGCTTTTATTGCCGAAAAATCTACCTGATTTATAAAATCAAAAGACCACTGATAAAGTAAAAGATTGGCATTCAATGGCAAAAGGTTTTTTTGGGGTGGTGCCAATGGTTGCACCACCCCTTCCAATGAGGAGAGGCGCTTAATGGCCGGCAGTGCAGCATGTACAAATTCTTCCAAAGAAAGGTAAACTGGATCATCCACCTCCTTGAAACTGCTAGCCAGGTTGTATTGTAAAGGATTGTAAAATTGGATGTATACACCAATGGAATGGCTATCCCCTTTTTTTATAGTAAAAATTTTTTCTGCTTTCAAGTCTCGCCAAATGGTATCCTGATCAATTTTATATTGGATAGATGTATTACCCTTATTGCGAAAAAAAAGATTGTCCTTGATGGCCCTGCCTTGAAGTCTTTTGATAATAGTGGGTTTCTGCCCATAGCTGGCATATAATAGCAGACAAATGCTAAGCGTAAATATAAAATGCTTCATATTTGATTTTAAAAAAAGATCCTCTCCTCAAAGCAATATTGCTCCTCAATGATGCCACCAGTTAGAATTAAAAGTTCTGGATTGGCTTTGAAAGTTAAGTGGACGAGGGTATGGTGGACGATCAGGTATCGATGGCTTGCCAGCAATCAATTGATTGGAACCGGTGGCTGTTGCAAAAATCAAAAAACCATTTAATAAAGCAATGATGTATTTCATGCCAACAGTAGTATCGGCCATGTCAAAGGATGTGGGATAATTCACATGAATGCCGCCCATTGAAACCAAAATAGAAATGACCAATGCAAACCATTTGGGACTAAAGTCAAACACAGATTGAACAACGCCGCAAATAATATATACAATGCCGGTAGCCCCGGCGAGGGTAGTGAAGCTTCCCCAGGTAAAAAATTGCTGTGGATTGGGAATGACTGCTTGTAAAAATATCATCTTCATTTATTTTATTGCAACCAAAATGTCAGCCTTCCGGGCTTTGGAGTTCTTTTGCCAGGAGATTTTACAATTCAACAAGCCGTTCATCTATGCATTTACTTTATTGTATCGCCATAATGGACACCTCGGTATTCACTTCTTTACTATTGCTTGCTCCTAATGCAGCATTGACTGCTTTTAGCGCATTTACTCTTCCAAAACCCATCCGGTGGTTATGTCCACGGTCGTAAGGAACATGGCCCACTTTGTCGGCTGTTTGTTTTATAATGTTCCGAACTTCCTTTTCGGTCAATAGTGGATTGGCAGACAACATTAACCCAGCAATGCCTGCAACAATAGGTGTGGAGGAAGAAGTGCCATTGAAGTCGGTGTAGTTATGCTCTTTATTATAACCCTTTGTTCCACTAATATCTGTTGTTAAATTGTGAACCCCCGGAGCTGCAACATCCACTTCTGCACCAAAGCAAGAGCCCCACCAGTACTCTCCGTCTAGGCTATATTTTGTCTTGGGTTCATCGAATTCATTGCTTGCCGAAACGGTCAACACTTCATTTAAATTACCCGGATAAGCCACTTTGGCATCTTCATTGCCGGCAGCAATCACTACCACGCAACCTTTGCCATTCCTGCCATTTTCCCTCGCGCGGTCAAATGCCTGGGTGATCGCATTGGAGGGTGCTCCCCCACCCCAGCTATTACTTAATACATCTGCGCCATTTTCCCATGACCAATCGATGGCCCTCCTAATTATTGAATTACTGGTAATCCATTCACTTTCTGGTGCGGTAGAGTAGGCAAGTCTCACTGCAAATACAGCACAACCTCCAGACAACCCCTTGATGCCAAATTTTTTATGTTTTGCTGCTGCCAGTCCACAGCAAGCGGTTCCATGTCCATCCCATGAATTGGGCTCTTGAAAAGTATCGTTATCGGTTGCATCAAATGATTTTTCTATTACCTCTTGCAAATCAGGATGCGTTGTTTCAACTCCCTCATCTAAGATGGCAATCTTAATATTTTTACTGCCGGCTTGAATTTTCCATGCCTCCTCCGCCATGGTGATTTTTAAAGCATATTGAAGTTTACTGAGGTCCTTTTGATCATCAATAGGATCGCCTGGGTCAGAAAGGCTGTAAGCAATTTTTCGATTATGATTGGAGCCAATAGTTATAAAATCTGGCTCAGCATACCTAACCCCTTGTTCCGCAGCAATCTGCTTCACCAGATCAAATAGATCCGCCGCTTCCGGAATTCTAACAATCAGCTCATTATATGCTTCCTCAATCTTTTCACAATGATACTTTTGGAGTAAAGCTTCGGATGGGTAATCCCTTTGCTGTAATCCAATGATTATTCTATCGGTAGCCAACACTTTCTTGTCGCCCGATTTAAAAACAGGCATTACGGTCTTAACCTCATTGGATTGATTCAAAAAAGCAAAAACGTTGCTTAATCCACGTGGACTATTTTTTTGCTGATCTATCAAATTAAAAATGGTAAACTTTTCACCGGGAATTTCAAGTCTTTTTGAAAATTCGCCCAGCTTTTTGTTTTCTGTAACAAACTTAGAGCGGGCGCTTCGAGGAAATGGCTCGTAAAATTTCAAAGCAACATGATCGGGGTCAATTGAAAGATTTACTTCCTGACCATTTACCTGGTAGCTAAATTTATTACTATTCATGAGAAGTTTTTTTTCTTTTAGAAAACAATTGTTTTAATCAAGCTGACTAATAGATGACTTGTCGATAGGACATCAATAAATCCTTCAACAATTTGCCAGGTAGTTTAATTAATTCGTTAACAGATTATAAGGAAAGGTTATGGAGGGGTGATTCGAGGGGATAGATTCGACTACTAACATACTACCTAATTATGATAAATGCAAGTGTCCGCAGTAATAATTTCTTAAAAAAAGGCAATGAAGTTTACTGCCATCGGAGGAATGGGGTCAGACAATAATAAAACTATTGAAAATAGGATGAAAGCTCAGTTTCGGCAAGTTTGGTTCAATTTAAACAAGCTCGATGGCAAACTGTTGACGCATAGCATACAAGCTTTTTTCCGCTGCCTCCAACGACTGCATAAATATAGGTTGGTCGACAATTGTAACAGCCGGCAAATTTTTATAATAATCTATGCCCGCCAGCAAGTTTTTAAAAAAATCAGTAAAATATTTTACTCTTTTTGGATCCAACCCAAAAGCGGTTTCATTATTCAATTGATCTTTTAAAAAATTGATATACAAACTCAATTCGGCTATAAACATATTGGGTCGATTCGCATCTTCCATAATATTGGCCCGTCCATAAATATGATCGGTCATGGTTTGCAAAGAAACCACTTGTGAAAAATAGGCAATGTTGGGCCCAGGGCATATATTGACAGCGTGAAGATTTTTTACAAATGTCTGCTCATAATTGATGGCGGCAGCATTGCTTAATCCTACACAAAGACATTCCTTATCGGTAACCTGGGTAAGCTTTTGTTGGTATTCCAATTCGGGCAGTGCCAAAGACTGTAATTGTGCAATTTTAAGCTGCTGGTATTTTCTAGAAGCGGTACAAATAGGCTCCTCGGTAAACTCCGTATTAAATGCCAAATGTTTTTCGGTACAAGGACTTCCTGGTTTACCATTTATTATCCGTTGTTGTTTTTCTATTGCAGCACTCGTGCCCTTGAGGTAATAAAATTTAACACCCAAAGGAGAATTATTACTAAGCACTACATCTTCTTTTTTTGCTTTACACAGCAATGCTAATGTAGCATCATCCACGGTAGTGGCTTCCGGAACCAGTAAGAATGGAGTGCCCCAGCCGGTACTTTCAATGTCATAATAGGCATGCAAAAACTGGTCTTCTTCAGCAGTGCCGATACCTCCCTGAACAGATAAACCCAATAATGGAGGATACACAAATGATTTGCCGGTTTTTTTTTGGATGGCTGCATTGTATATTTCAAAAAGGGTGTCAATCAACTCCTGTTTTTTTGATTTAAATTCTTCCAGAATAGGGCCTAACAAATAACCATCTGTGGCAAATGCATGGCCACCGCAATTGAGCCCCGACTCAATTCGAAATTCACTTACCCAGATTCCTTTTTTTGCCAAATACTTGCCCTGTATTAAAGCTGAGCGGTAATCGCTCACCTTGATAATCACTTTTTTATTAAAGCCTCCATCTTCATTGACCTCAAATTCGGGGCACTTCTCTAGATAATTATATAACCTTGGATTCATACCGGCAGAAAAAATAATAGCCGAATTTTTTAAATCACTTTTTGCGAAACCTCTCAATGCTGCAACGGCATCCGAGCCATCTTCTATTAACTCCCCTTTTTTTGTATAATTATTACGATCTGTTTTAGTCATTATATTCACGTCAATACTGCCCGGTATAATTTTTGATCTTAGGTAGGTAGCAATTTTCTCTGCTTCAGGTTTATTTTCTGTTACCATCATTTGCTGGTAAAGCTTTTTTATTTTACTGTCATCCGGTAACATTTCAAAATATTGAACAATTTCTGCGCCTTTTTCAAAGGCTGATTTTTTTAGCTTCTCTACCTGTGACTGCACAATGGTATTCACTAGGTTTAAATAATCCGTGATTCTTTTTGCCCTATAATCCACTTCATGATTGTCAATCGGTTGATAAGGCTGTTGAATAGTTGAATAATAATGGCTTCTCATTAATTCAATTAATCTATCCTCAACGATAGAGATTACAGAAGCAATGCCAAACCGCGCTACTTTTATGGGAGAGTCGATTGTAAAAGCCAACCCCATCACTGGAATATGAAACTTGTGTGGTGAAAGGTTTTTCATGCGATGAATTGATTTGATGTGTGATTTCAAAAATGTATACCAGCAGTCATGCGCCATTTTGGAATTAGCTATTAGAATTTAAATCGCTTTACTAAAAGCATTTACCCTCTGTGCGCTTTTGTTTTCCCAAAGCTTTGCATCGATTGCCGAACAGATATTTCTGATAAAAGATTTTCCGAGAGGAGTCACCTGGATTTTATTTTCCCGGATGGTCACGAGGCCATCCATTTCGAATATGCGCAATTTTGAAAATGCCGTTGCTACAAAATCGGGGTTGAGCGATATGCTATCAAGGCTTGTTTTATTTTGACACATTAATTCCAACATTTTTTTTCTAATGATGATATCTTCCTCCGAAAGCAGATGTCCATTTACCAATGGCAATTTTCCCTGGTTGACTTTTTCCTCATATGCCTCCACTTCTTTTTCATTTTGTGCAAATGCATTCCACGAATCGCTGATACTTGATACGCCCAGCCCAATGATTAATTTTGATTGAGTTGTAGTATAGCCCATAAAATTTCGGTGAAGTTTGCCCTTTGCTGCAGCTGTAAATAATGGGTCGTTCCGAAGGGCGAAATGATCCATTCCAATGCTAAAAAACCCTGCCGCTTCCAACAAGTCCTTGCCAGTATGATACATCTCCCATTTTTGCTCAGCCGACGGAAGGTCCTGCTCGGTATACCTTCTTTGCCCCTTGCTTTTCCAAGGCACATGTGCATAGGAATAAAAAGCAATTCGGTCAGGCATTATTCCGATGATTTTGCTGATTGAATAGTCCACACTTTTTACGGTCTGGTGTGGAAGTCCGTAGATTAAATCTATATTGATACTAGTGTAATTGTATTTTCTGGCCCAATCAATCACCTCCTTTGTTCGCTCAAATGATTGGACTCGGTTGATGGCAAATTGTACAATAGGATCAAAGTCCTGCACGCCTACGCTAATTCGGTTAAACCCAACCGCTGCCAATTTTTCAATATGTTCTTCTGTGGTATAATTTGGATGTACTTCAATGCTAAATTCATGATGGAGACTTATCATGGCGCCAGCTGTAATCCCCTTTACCAGCCTAACGAGATTGTCTGCACTGAAAAAAGTAGGTGTTCCTCCTCCCAGGTGAATCTCTTTGATGACTGGAGCCGTGGGCAAGAGTGCGCGATAGATACCCCATTCTTTTAATACAGTATTGATATAATCAGTTTCTACCTCATGATTTTTGGTGATCCTTTTGGTACAAGCGCAAAACGTACAAAGATTTTCACAAAACGGGCAATGAATGTAAATACAAAGCGCTCCGTTTTCGGCAGTAAATCTTTCAATTACAGACTGCTTCCAACTAGACTCATTTATTGTTTCAAAATCCCAATAGGGCACCGTTGGGTAACTCGTATACCTTGGTGTTGGAAGATCGTATTTTTCTAATAAATTTACTATTAAGGCACTCATGTCTTATTTTTTGCTAATTCAAGTGGGGAGTATTGTATCAATAACTATGCACGCATTGATTGAATGCACCCATAGTTTACAAAGAACGAATGCAATTTAAACGCTAAAAAAAAAGGAGATGGTGATCCAAGTCATGCAGATGAATGCGCTAGCTCATAGGAAAAGGGGGGCAAAAAATGATGGCTTCCACTATGGAAAAAAGCAGCCACTTTATTATAAGAATAGAAAATTGAGATAAAGCTCTGATCTGCGAGAATCTGCGGGAGAATCTGCGAAAATCTGCGGGGAACATTTTTTTGTTTTTCCCGCTGATATACGCAGATGAAATACCCCGCAGATCTGCACAGATATAAATACAAAATTCAATCTAAAGATCAGTTCTGCGAAAATCTGCGGGGAATAGTATAGTTATAGCTTTGGGAAATCTGCCCCGATGGTGGTTGCTTCCCAGGTATCAAAATCATGTCTTAATTCTTCCAGCTTCAAACGGCCGCCCTTTAATGCTGCTGCACCCAACAATAATCGCATCGGAGGATGTTCTGCTTCCACGACCTTAATAATTGCTTTTGCTGCTCTAGCCGGATCGCCTGGCTGGTTGCCACTGATTGCCCGAATATCGCCCGTGTTTTTACCGGCAGTGTCTGCATAATCTGCAATTTTTATGTGACTATCCTCTGCAGATCGGCCCGCCCAATCCGTTCTGAATCCACTAGGGGCAATTATAGTAACCTTAATGCCTAAGGGTGCGGTTTCCTTGGCAAGCGCTTCGGAAAGTCCATCCACCGCATATTTGGTAGCATTATAAAAACCCACCGCCGGAAAACTTCTTAAGCCGCCAATGGAAGAAATATTCAAAATATGACCACTTCTTTGATGGCGCATGACCGGCAAAACCTCCTGTATCATTTTGGCGAGGCCAAAAAAGTTAATCTCAAACATCCTACGCACCTGTTCTTCTTCGCTTTCTTCGACCGCAGCGAAATAACCAATGCCTGCATTGTTAACTAGTACATCTATCCGACCAAATTTTTCGATCGTACTGCTGACTGCAGCTTTAATTTCAGCGGCTACCGTCACATCGAGTTTTACGGCCATCGCTGTTTCGGGATAATCTTCAATTATATCCATTATATCTGCAGGATTCCGCGCTGTTACTACTGCATTATACCCTACTGCCAATACCTCTTTTGCTAGTTCTCGACCAAACCCGGTAGAACAACCCGTAATCAACCAAACTTTATTCATAGCTGTTTTTTATAAAATTAATCAATGTACCCGGTAATAAATGACTTTTGGCATTAGGCTGCTTCAATTCAAATTTCAACTGCTGCTCTTTTGTAGCTTAATTCAATATTCGACTATACCTTCGCAATGCAAACAATCCTTTTAACATGAGTAGTAATACCAATCCCGCTATGACGTATCAATTGCTGGGGAAGTCTTCCTTATTGATTAGCAAAATTGGATTTGGGTGTATGTCCTTACAACCAACACAGAAAGATTTTCCCTTTTTGATTGACCAGGCGATTGATAACGGAATTAATTTTTTTGATACGGCAGACCTCTACGATGCGGGTCAGAATGAAATCAATATCGGAAAAGCAGTTCGTACCAAAAGAAACAAACTAATCATTGCTACTAAAGTGGGCAATCAGCGGAGGGCAGATGGAACTGGCTGGGACTGGAATCCTAGGAAAAAATATATTATAGCTGCGGCGGAGCAAAGTTTACGAAGATTACAAACTGACTATATTGATCTCTATCAACTACATGGAGGCACCATAGAAGATCCCATTGACGAAACCATTGAAGCATTCGAGTTGTTACAAGAACAAGGAAAAATCAGACATTATGGTATCTCTTCTATAAGGCCAAATGTGATACGTGAATATGTAGAGCGCAGTAATATCGTTAGTGTAATGATGCAATACAGTTTAGTGGATCGTCGTCCAGAAGAAATATGCTTGCAACTATTGCAAAAAAACAATATCGGTGTATTGGCAAGAGGAACTGTTGCAGGGGGGCTATTGGCTGGAAAAACGGCTACTCATTATCTTGGTTTTAGTGAAGTTGAAATAATGACCGTATCCAAAGCCGTTCAGGCAGCTACTCCTCCTAATAGTAAAGCAGTAGCAACTGCTATCCGGTTTGTATTGCAACAACCTGCCATTACTTCAGCAGTTGTGGGGGTTAGAACAGAAGCCCAGTTGAAGGAAGTGTTGCAGGCAATCGGAGATAGTGAAATTTCAGCAATAGCACTCAATGCTTTAAAAGAATCCATCCGATCTTTATTTTATGATCAACACCGGTAAAGTCAGTCAGGATTTTGCTTTTAGACCTAAAATTTGAACAAGATGAATCCAATCCTTCATATTAGTATTAATAATATGTAATTAATTGGAAGCATTCCACCTCGAAATATACTTTTGTAGCTGATGTAATTGCCTTTTTACCCTAGCCAAATCAAATTTTTGAGGATCAAAATTTGGACCTACCCAATGAGTCATTCTATCGTATTCGGGATGAGTTTTATCTTGTACTATTTTCAGGAGTTCATTATAGCCATCTATTCCACCGCAGTCTTCTGGGGGGCAATTCAATTGACCATCGATGCAAAGAGGAAAAATACCGTTATCCTCCACTTCACCCCATTTCTCAATAGATATTTCGTGTATCCAACAATCACGAAAGTCATACCGGTATTGAAAACTGTACTCATCCGAAGTTATAATATCAACTAGGGTAAGGTTTTTGGCAGCTAACACTTTGCTATTGCCAAATCCAAATTCACTTTCATCGACCATGCCAATACTATATCCATCTACGTTAAATTCAAATAAATGGTAATTTTTCCAGCCCATAGCAATTTGAATAATATGGTGCAATTCCATAAAGGTAGTGTCTTCAAAAACAAATAATCTCCTCGTAATCAAGGGCGATGAATGAAGCAGGGCTATCGTTATTTGGACTATTTCTTTCAAAATTATTGTTGAATATTTTTAAACAAATATTTGCTTTTTAGGAGAATGCCTTAAATAAAAATATATAATTATTGTCAATTTAACAAATATTTTAATACTAAATTTCTTGTTGGCATCCCATCAAATTACATAGCACTAATCACAAAAATCATTGCAATAGGTGATTTTGATAGAAGAGTACGTAATTTGCAAGGAAGGCGGCATCTAGATAGCAGGCTTAAAACCTGAGGGTCCATTTCAAGGCAGTCATCAAATATTTACTAATGGACGAAACTTTCGAGATCCCAGTATTGTATAGGGGGCAGGAATTATTATTTCCTACAAGGTTATTGATATTGGGCTATGTGCACAAATTTCAGGTGAAGATAGAGGGCCAGGACTTTTTTTTTGAAACTGACAACAATGGAGAATACAGGGCACTAATAGACCCAGACAACAAGGAAGGAGTAAAAAAATTAGATACTGAACTGTTTAAAGCTATTGCTGAAGCGATAGCATCCATCTTACATTAATGATCTAAGTAGTTATGTTTGCACAGATCACATATCCCGAAGCATTAGCGCCCCAAGAATTGGACAAGTTCCTAGCAAATGGATGGTTTAGGATGCGGCAAACTATTTTTACCACCAATTTTCTTCATTTCAACCAACAGTTTTATTCAGCCATTTGGCTAAGGGTTGCAATGGCAGAATACAAGGAAGACAAGAAATTTAAACTGCTTCAAAAGCTTAACAAAGCATTCCGCATTGAAATCAAAAAATCCGAAGCTGAAAAGTTTAGCATGGCGCATGAACTGCTTTTTCAGCAGTACCGCCAATCCATTTCGTTTGAAGTTTCGTCCTCTCTTCAGGAACTCCTTTTAGGCAATGAAACCCATTCCATATTCAATACCCATGAAGTTAATATCTACGATGGCGAAATCTTGATTGCCGCTGGCTTTTTCGATCTAGGTGAAAAAACTGCAGCAGGCATTACCTGTATTTATCACCCTGCATATAAAAAACATAGTTTAGGCAAATACCTGATGTACCTAAAAATTGATTTTTGCCGACAGCAGCAACTGCAATATTTCTATCCCGGCTATGTAGTTCCTGGCTATCCGCCCTTTGAATACAAACTGACAGTAGGTAAAGCTACCCTTCAATACTTGCAAATGGCTTCGCAACAATGGCTCCCCGTAGAACCGCACACCATTTTACAAAATCCTTTGCAGGACATGATTGCAAAACTTACTGATTTACAAATGCTATTAAATACATTTGACATTCCTACTACTTTGCAATATTATCGGTTTTTTGAAGCCAATTTAAACCTCCATTATCTAGGTAATCAACTGTTTGATTTCCCGGTTTTTTTACATTGTTTTCCCAAAGTCCATTCTGCCAATTTAACAATTATCGCATTTGATGTATGTGATAATAATTACTACCTTTTACAAGCAAGCCCAATCATTCATCTCGGTCCGCATCAACAAAACAGCACGGTTTTTGAAGAAAGTTTACTGAATGTAGAAAGTGCCATCTATGTTGCACCCAACAAGGATGAAATGGTAAGCTTTTTGGCTAATCGCTAGGCTCAGTTTTGTTTAAGCTTCATTTGAACTAAAAATACAATGAGCGATTACAGATGATAAAAGCAATACAAAAACGAAATAGCCAATCGCTAGCCAATCATGAAAAATATTTATTTATGATTGCTGGGCTAAGTGGAATATAAATATTAATTTCAAACATCTGGTTCTTCCAATATTCTTGAAGACGCTGTTTCTTTTAAATGATTGATTATTGATACTCAATCATTTTCTTTCCAACTTTTCCTTTGAATGATACCCGCCCTTGATATCCTTTAATATCCATGAATAGGCTTTCTATTCTACTACTTTCTAAATGATCCATTTTTAGAAAAAATTGAAAAGCCATCAATAATCAATATACCGCCAAAAAAAATTAACAGTCAATAAGCATGAAAATTAGGCTTGTGATGTTGCTAACAATATCCCATTTGAAATTCAACTTGTTTCAACACGCTATTTTAAAATTATATGTATGCAATACTCTTACAGCGCTTATACCAAATTAATTAACAACCAAACTTATTATTTTGTAAAAAAATATGTACTCTTTCCTGAATTGAAAGACGTGGAACCGGTATTAGCTAATTATGGGATGCATATCAATTTTAACAAGGCTTGCAGTATAGCCGGTATCTTCGATGCTTCTTTAATAGAACAGCTTTATAAGGAAGCGCAAGCAACTGTTCAACAGGCAAAACTGATTGATTTTAATGCAGTCAAATTTTCAAGAAAAATCTTTAAACGATAATTTTGAGAAAACCGCTATTCGGTTTATCTAGCATAACTTTTTAACAAAAAAAAGGAGCCGGGATAGAAATCCAGCTCCGCTTTAAAATCCAATATCCTATGAAAAACCGAGACAAACATACGGTTAATAATTATAAACTAAATGCCTTCAAAGGCATATTTGATAAAAGGAAATGTTATTTTTTTAAGGAATACCATTTGTTTATTAAATGCATAAGAAAAAAATAACAAAATGGTTGTTTACCAACGCATTACAACAATGCAGCTATCAACAATATGAATTTTCATAGTACAAAACAATTCCGATTCCATTGTGAATGGCTCCTTCTCTATTGTCCCAAAACCTTCCCTGAATAAAAAGAGTAACCATTTCGACAGTTTTTACTCATCGCGTCGTCTTATAGGGTAAATAAACAATTTTATGATGCGATTTCTAGGATTATCCCTTTTTTCACTTTTTTTTGGATTGGCCTTGTTAGGTCAAAGCCCTTCTACTAAGGGGATTGTAAGGGATGAGGACAAGTTGCCTGTTATGGGCGCTACGGTGAGCGTTTTTTCAAAAAAAGACAGTTCCCAAGCGGGAAGAAAAAACACCGTAACTGATGCGAAAGGTCGTTTTCAATTGCCCTTATTCGTAAAAGGTGGCTTTATTATTGAAATTAGCTCTATTGGGTACGAAATATATAGGAAAGAGATCAATTCTATTGAAGGAATGAAAGATTTGGCTGTGATTTCCATTAAAAAGCAGGGAAAGGATCTGCAGGATGTAACCATTGTTGCAAAAACGCCTCCAGTAATATTAAAAGGTGACACATCAGAATTTAGTGCCAGCCAGTTTAAAGTAAACCCAGATGCCACTTCAGAGGACCTGATCAAAAAAATGCCTGGAATTACAGTGGCAAGGGATGGTACTGTTACCGCCCACGGTGAACAAGTAAAAAAAGTGACCATCGATGGTAAGGATTTTTTTGGCGACGATGCTTCTGCTGCTTTGAAAAATATGCCTTCGGATGTAGTGGATAAAATTCAAGTATTTGATAAACTGAGCGACCAAGCCCAGCTCACCGGTTTTGATGATGGAAATTCCATTAAAACGATCAATATTGTTACCAAATCGACCGTAAAAAATGGGCAGTTTGGGCGGTTTTTTGGGGGTGCTGGTACCGATGAAAGATATAGTAGTGGAGGCAATATCAGTTTTTTTAAGGGCAATAGGCGCATCTCCTTAGTAGGCAATTTTAACAACATCAATCAACAAAATTTCGCTTCACAAGATTTACTAGGTCTCACTAGTAGCGGTGGTGGCGGCGGCAGAGGCGGCGGCGGTGGTGGCAGAGGCGGTGGTGGTGGAGCGGATAATTTTATGGTAGGTCAGGCAAATGGCATTAACAAAACCAACGCGTTTGGTATCAACTATAGTAATCAGTTTACAAAAAAGCTACTGGTCACTGGGAGTTATTTTTATAATTACAGTACCAATACGAATGAATCTTTGACGAATACGGAGACATTTTTCAATCCAAAAAATCAGTTCAGCTTACAAAATAGCCAGTCTCTTTCAAAAAACAACAATCACCGAATCAACTTTCGGGTAGAGTATAAAATCGACTCGGCTAATTCAATATTTATTGTTCCAAGTATTAATATTCAGAATAACAATACTTCCACAATTTCCTCCGCTCAAAATTATTATGGAGCCGATGATTCACTTAACACTTCATTTACAAATAGAAATGCAGATAGATGGGGCTATAATATCAGAAACTACTTTGGTTTTCGCCACTCATTTCCAAAAAAGGGGCGTTCCATTTCTTTTGGGATCAATACTGCTTTTACAAAAAATAATGGTGAAAGTTATACGGATGCAAAATACCGGTTTTTCAAAAATAGCCTTACAACAGATTCCCTTCAAAATCAATTTTATCAAAATCCAACTGACGGAAACACCATTGGTGCCAATATTACTTATACAGAACCTGTAGGAAAAAAAGCACAGCTGCAGTTTGAATACCTTCCTTCGATACAAAAAAATGAAACCGATCAGCAAACTTATTTGTTTGATGGCTCTGCCTATTCAAAGTTTGCTCCGAGTTTATCTAATCAATTTGCAAATACGATTACTACCAATAATACTGGAGTCAGTTACAGGCTGGGTAAAAGCCGTGATGAACAAATTTCATTTGGGGTAAACTTGCAACATTCAACCTTAGAGAGCGAGCGAATTTTGCCAACCAGTTCGAGCGTTCATCAAGGGTTTTCCAATATATTGCCTAATGCGATGTGGCGAAAAAAAATCAATCAAAAAAGCAATATCAACTTATTCTATAGAGGATCCACCATATTTCCTACCGTAACTCAATTGCAAGATGTGGTGAATCTTTCCAATCCTTTAAGGGTTAGCAGTGGTAATCCTAGTCTTAAGCAATCATTCACCCAATTTGTATCGTTCAGGTATACTTTTATCAATTCTAAAACCAGCAGAAGCTTTTTTACCAATTTGTATTTGCAAACAGCCAGTGACTTTATTACGAATGCCACCTATATTGCAACAGCAGATTCTACTATTCAGCAAAATATTATTATAAAAAGAGGTTCGCAACTAACAAAATCTGTTAACCTAGATGGATATAAAAGTTTACGCACTTATTTTACCTATAGCATGCCCGTTACAGCAATTAAAACAACTATTAATCTTAGTACTGGCTTCAGCTATGCTACACTGCCAGGATTGGCTAACTATCATCCCACCACCACCAATAATTATACCTATACCAACGGAATTGTATTTGCAAGTAATATTAGTCAATTTGTAGATTTCAATATTTCATACAATAGCAATTATAGTGTTGCGAAAATAAACGCTTTCAATAGTTCCACTACCAAGTATGTAAATGGGGTTGCTGGAGCTCAGCTCAATTTGCTAAACAAAAAGGGATGGTTTGTACAAAATGATGTGTCGAATCAAACTTATAGTGGCTTAACGGATGGGCTTAACCAAAACTATTGGTTATGGAATGCGGCAGTCGGTAAAAAATTCTGGAAGAAAAAAGCAGCAGAGCTAAAACTATCCGTTTTTGATTTACTTAAACAAAACCAAAGTATTATAAGAACGGTTACTGGTGCATATATTGAAGATGCGCGGAATCAGGTGTTACAGCAATATTTTATGCTTACTTTTAGCTATAGCCTTAAAAATTTTGGAGTAGCTGCAAAGCCTGCTTTTAACGGGGGTGGGGGAAATGGTCAATATAGGGAAGGAATGAGGCCTGGTGGTGGAGGCGGTGGTTATGTCCCGGGTTATTAATAACAATTTTTAAGTATTTTTAGGAAGACTTAATGAATCAAATGTGGTAAACCAGCCAAAAGAATTAATCAGTAAATTACAGCAAGGGGATCAATTGGGATTTGTAACTGTAATGGATCTGTATCAAAATATGGTGTATAATACTGCCCTTGGTATTGTGCAAAATGAGGCAGACGCAGATGATATTACGCAGGATGTTTTTGAGCAGGTATTTATTTCAATTGGTTCCTTTAAGGGTGAATCAAAATTATCTACCTGGCTTTATAAAATAACGATTTCGAAATCGTTGGACCATGTAAAAAAGAAGAGAAGAAAAAAAAGGTTTGGATTAGTACAAAGTTTATTTGGAGCCTCGGACATTGAAAAACATTCACCTATAGAGTTCAATCATCCGGGTGTGCAGTTAGAACAAAAAGAAAGGGCCAGTGAATTATTTGCTGCCCTACAACAATTGCCTGATAAACAAAAAATAGCTTTTATACTTCATAAAGTAGAAGGTCAGAGCTATCAAGAGATTGCTGAAATAATGAACAAAAGTTTATATGCTGTTGAAGCGCTGATGAGCAGGGCAAAAGCAAACTTGAAAATATTGTTACATAATTATTATTACAAAAGTTTATCGGACCAGTAAAATTTCTGTTATGAATAAAAAAAAATCGATCGATCAATTCGTTGAAGAAGCATTTGATAGCATCAACCACATTGAGCGGGCCAATGTAAAGCCATTTCTTCTTTCGCGTGTTAACAATAAAATGTTCACAAAAAAGGGCAATAGCTGGTGGGAAAATGCAGCATTGCTTATCGGCAAGCCAAGTTTTGCAATACCAGGTTTAGCAATGTTGATGCTGATTAATTTAACTGCCGTTATTTTTTATGCTACTGAGCCATCTACATCAATTTCAGAACAAAATATCCAGGCATCTACCGATGAATTTTCTTATACGATCGCCAGCATTTATGACAATGAAAACTCAGAACCATGATTACAAATAATCCAAACCAGCGAAAGGTATTTCTAATTGCACTAATAATTTTACTTGCCGTAAACATTGTGTTACTAACCTTTCTGTTAGTTAATAAGGAGGGAAGTCGTAGAGGGCATAATAGACCCGATAGAAAGGCAATGATTAGTAATTTTTTGAAAACAGCTATCGGATTTGACGAGCACCAGTTGTTGCAATATGATTCAGCTAGCAACTTGTACAGAAGTAAAACAAAGCATCTTTTTGAAAATTTTCGTGCAAATAAAAATGAGCAATTGAAACAGCTAGTGGCGGGAAATTTTAGCGACTCTGTTATCCAACTGCTGGGAGATCAGTCTGCTGCAACCCATAAAACCATGGAAGTAAATACGCTGAATCATATAAAAAATATCCGGCAGCTTTGCAAGCCTTCTCAGCTTCCTGCTTTTGATTCTTTATTTAATAGGGTATTTGGAAGAAGAGACGAGGGTGGAAAAAAATGAGGCAATACATTCTATGCGCTATTTGTCAAAAACTAAACATGTAAATCTATCTATCATAATTTAAAATTTCACAAAATGAAAAAACAAATTGCATTGCTATTGACTACTGCATTATTAAGCTTTACTGCTGTGAATGCACAAGGTGGAGGACAACGCCAAACACCAGAAGAAAGAACTAAGGCTACGATGGAAAAGCTAGCTCCCTTAAATTTGGATGCCGAGGCTACCAAAAAAACGGAAGCCATTTTTGCTGATTATAATACTACTTGGCAAAAAACAATGGACGAAATGCGCGCAAGTGGTTCAGTCGACAGAGACGCGATGATGGCCAAGCGCAAAGAGCAGTCAGATGCAAGAGACGTAAAGTTAAAAGCAATTTTCAGTGCAGACCAAATGAAAAAATGGAAAGACGAAATTGAGCCTACTACTAGGCAGCAAAGACCTCCATCAAATAACTAATTGATTGTTTATTACAAAAAACGCTGATTTTCTATCAGCGTTTTTTTTGCTTACTCAGTTCAGTTAAAGCCCTTTTCTAATACTATAATTCTAATAAGAGCTGGTCCAATCTTTCTTTAAAAGTTTCATAGGAAGTGAAGCCACTAGATAATAAATGAAATTTGGTTTCATTTATTTGCAGTAATACTGCTGGATAACCTGTAACCTGTAATTGTTTGCAAAGGGCAAATTCATAATAGGCCATCTCCTTATACGCTTCCGATTTTAATTTAGCATAAAATGTTTCGGGTTGTATCGAATATTTTTCGAGCAAATGGCGATAGGATTCGTCATCGCAGAGATCTCTTCCCTCAAAATGGAGGGCATATTGAAGATCTGCTACAAATTCAATCTGCCGGGCAGGATAAAATTCCTTAAAAATACAAACTGCGATAGCTGGTTTTTCAGATGCTGGATACCAATCGCTTAGGTCTGGATGATTGATATGCCATAAATAATCATTTCCAAATTTAATTCCTGTATGCTCTTCTACCACGCTGTAGGCTTTTTTAATAAAATCGGCAGTAACACTGATGTGTTTGGCTTCTTCATCCAGAATCATTCCGCCACTTAACACTTCAAAATCAAGTTGGTTTTTATATTCCTCGAAGATTGTTTTTATTACAGGACTAAATCCATAGCACCAGCCACAGTAGGCGTCGTAACAGTAAATTAAGGTAGGTTTTTCCATAAAAAGTTGTTAAAGATAAAGGTTTCCGGTGACTCACCGGAGGGGGTGACTCACCGGAGGGAGTGACTCACCGGAGGGAGTGACTCACCGGAGGGAGTGACTCACCGGGTGTTATTCCAATTTTGATGAAGGCCAATTTTTTTGATAAAAATAAGCTGCTTGTTGATTATGAGTAAAGATAAAATTATTTATCCCATTAAAAAATTCAAGTACATTTTTAGAATCTACCCAGCTATGATCATTTTGCACTACTGGCAGATAAGATGAAAAAGGATAATTTTTGTAATCCTTTACCAGTTCGTGTTTCTGAGCATTTGCATTGGTATAAATAATAGCTTGTTGCAAATGAGCTTCTCCATCAATCTGTATTCGCTTAAAGGGCTTTTGAAAAATACCACCCTTCCTTTCATATTTATTGTTGACATAATTAGCATATGAAACCAAAAAACTATTCATTTGACGCTCTATTACTTTATTGAAAAAAATTTCATTTTCACACTCGTCATAAAAATGCTTCATTGAATTTGTCCTCTCCTTTTTTGGAATCTGGTGTATAAATTGATAGATAGATGCCGAGGACTTTGTTTTAATTATATGATGAGTATGGTTGGTAAGGAGACAAAAACTCCATACATCCAAGAAGTCGCCTGTAAATATTTTAAATCGCTCCTTAAAGGTTCTATAGTCCTGATTATCTTGAAAAAGTAAAAGTCCATCAATGCTTTTACAAACAATATGGTAATACTCAACTGGGGAAAAATGAGCTTTAAGTGTTTCGGGAGTGGGCATTTTTTCTGTTATCTTTCTCTTTTCGGTGAGTCACTGGAGGGGGTGAGTCACCGAGAAAGATCTCTATCAATATACACATTTTGTATATTATTTCCTACAATAATGCATGTTACCGGTTCGTCAGCCCCTCCGGTGACTCACCGGAGGCAGTGACTCACCGAAGGGGGTGACTCACGGGATATAGAAACCGGTCAATTCAAAAACATTTCATCTACCAATAAAAAGTATTTTTTCTTCTCCTTAAAATAGGGCTTTGCAATAATTTTAAGATAAGATAACTTACTTGGTTTAAATACCCCTTCAATATATTTAAGTGAAACAGTTTCGTCTTTTACAGGAAGCGCTGGCTTAAATTTTGTAAGCAGGCGTAAGTTTTTCGGATTATCCCCTCCCCAAATTTCTATAGACATCGGCGGGTAAATACCTGTTTTTTCTTCCACCATAATGTGCATGCCATAAGAACTTAGTGTAATTGGATTATTAAAAATACAATCAAGAATCAAATCATTGTCGCGCACAGCCGCCCAGTAGTTGGCCCATGCAGGATTGTTGGCTCCAATAACACCCAGCTTTGTATTGAAAAACGTTTTCGAACCCTCGGCTAAATGTCTGCTGCTCAATTGAGATAACAATGCCATACTATCAGGTATAAACGAGTTTTTTAAAAAGCTAAACTCCGCCACATCACTAGAATACCAACCCTTTTTGTATGCCTTGACCTTTATGGAAGTAGTTTTTGTAATAACCGTTTTATTATTAAACACAAGCGACGAAATACTGTCTGGCTCTTTTCCATCTAGTGTATAACGAAGTTCTGTTCCGTTAATAGGATGAAATAATGCGACATCAATGGAATTGGCAAACACCAAACTTTTATTTTTTACCAGGGGCGGATTTAATGTAAGCTTTGCAGATTCGTCAATAACAAACCCTTGCACGAAATTGATATTTTTAAACCTTTGCTGCAACTGAGTGATTTCCTGCGCAGACAGACTGGTGCTCCACAAAGTGACCGTTGTAAGATTTTTGAATTGGCTAATAATTTCCTTCAATCCTGCACTCGATATTTTCGTTCCCGAAAGGCAAAGCGTATGCAGATGTTTTAATGAGGATAGTGCACCAAGACCGCTAGTGTTAACATCTGTAAAATTGATATCTAACTTACGCAGGTTTTCAAATATGCTCACTTTATTAAGATCTTCATTTTTCACAGGTAGCTTAGCCAGACTTAATGATATCACCTGATTTTTAATTTCACCTAATTCCTCCAATTGCTTCACGTTGTAAATATCTTTGTTGTATATTCTTACATCAAGCCCTGGCGATGCTTTAGCAACATGTTGTATCGTTCGGTAATCGGTATTAAGTTTTGCAATTGTTTTTTCATCCGCAGCGGAGAAATCAAAATTTTCTACAGGAGCTGCTGAGCCATTCAATAATTTATTTGCCAAAAGCCTTAAAGAATCAGTTGCGGGCAATGCAATTACTTTTTGTGTAAAACTGGCTTGGTTTTTAATCCACAACCCAAGTAAATTTATTTCGTCGGCACTAAGTTGCGGTTTACTGGATGGTGGCATGTGTTTTTCGTCATCAATAGGAAGGTGTACACGTTGTAAAAGCAAACTTATTTCAGGATAGCCGGATACAAACAGCTTGCCTGTTTTACCACCCTTTAACATGGAAAGCGTATCTGCAAATGACAACTCCCCTTTCTGTTTATGCAGGTTATGACAGCCGGAACATTTAGCATCCAAGATTGGATGAATAAGATCGTCAAACACGATCGCCTTTTCTATGGGCACCAAAGGCTTTTTGATATTAGATAAGATGGGCTGAATAATAAAATTTTCTCCATGCGACAATACGCCACCATAATGACCTGTAAACAAAATCACCATTACCAACATAGATCCGAAAGACCAGGCCACCGCTTTTTTGTACCAAGCCTTATCGCTAAGCCAAAATATGAATGATGACATAAAAAAGATCGTAGCCCCTGCCCATTTATGCCATATCAATGTATCACCTGAATAACCCGATTCCTTGGAAAGAAACAAACCCAGGATAACCGTTACCCCTGCCAATAAAGCTCCTGCCAATAAAAGGCTGCGTGCATACCTATCAAGTGATGTGTTTTCTTCCTGCTGACCCGAGAAGCGGCGCAATCCCATCACCACACCTAGTATCAAAATCACTATAGGAAAATGCAGTAGTGCAGGATGCATTCTTCCTAAAGGTTGTATCCAAAAGGGCAGTACAATATATTTTGAAAACAACAATAGAAATAGTGCAAAAATATTCAACACTATTAACAACTGCCTAGCAACAATTCTTAGTTTATTATTCATTACAATGGATACCATTTAGGATGATTGAATACCTAATTCATTAACCGATAATGTCCCTTACTACTTTTCCGGAAACATCTGTTAACTTATACCGTCGGCCAAGATGTTTAAAAATGAGCTTTTCATGATCCAGTCCCAATTGGTTCAAAACAGTCGCCTGAAAGTCGTGCACATGAACAGGGTCTTTAATAATATTGTAGCCAAGTTCATCGGTTTCGCCATAGGTAATGCCTGGCTTTATACCTCCGCCTGCCATCCACACAGTAAAACAACGGGGATGGTGATCTCGACCATAATTTTCCTTTGAAAGTTTGCCCTGTGTAAAACTAGTGCGGCCAAATTCACCTCCCCAGATCACCAAGGTTTCATCCAACAAACCACGTTGCTTAAGATCCATCACCAATGCCGCAGAAGCCTGATCCACATCTTTCGCCTGACTAGCGATTTCAAAAGGAAGGTTGCCATGTTGGTCCCATCCCTGGTGGTACAGCTGCACAAAACGAACGCCTTTTTCGGAAAGTTTTCTTGCCAGCAAACAGTTGGCTGCAAAAGTGCCCGGCACCAAACAATCCGGGCCATACATATTTACAATACTATCTGGCTCTTTTGATAAATCCATTACTTCGGGCACGGCTGTCTGCATACGATAAGCCATTTCATATTGCTTGATGCGCGTAGCTATTTCAGGATCACCAAATTGTTTGTAAGACAAATTATTCAACTCAGAAAGATTGTCTAACATTTCCCTCCGCTCATTGCGGCTTATGCCATCGTTGTCTTTAATGTATAATACAGGATCTTCTCCTTTACTAAATTGCACGCCTTGATGCACAGAATCTAAAAAACCATTGGACCATAATTTTGAATAAACGCCTTGTCCATTTCCAATACCTCTTGAAAGCAAGACTGTAAACGCTGGCAGATTTTTATTCTCACTTCCCAAACCATAACTTAACCAAGAACCCATACTAGGGCGATTTCCCTGTTGCGCCCCTGTTTGTAAAAAGGTCAATGCCGGATCATGGTTAATGGCTTCTGTATAAATTGATTTGACGAAACAAAGCTCATCGGCAATTTTTGCTGTATAGGGCAACAAGTCGCTGATCCATGCACCTGACTTTCCATGTTGTTTAAAGTCAACAAAGGATCCCACCAAAGGAAAAGAAGACTGGCCAGATGTCATCCCAGTTAAGCGTTGCGTTCCACGAACAGAAGGCGGTATTTCCACCCCAGTCATTTCCCGAAGCTTAGGTTTATAATCAAACAATTCCTGTTGCGCAGGTGCTCCATTCTGAAACAGGTAAATTACTCGCTTGGCCTTAGGTGCAAAATGAGGAATTCCCGGAGTTAATGCATTGTCGCCCGCATTACTATTGCCAAAAAGATCCGGCATGAGTAATGAGCCCAACGCAACACTTCCAATGCCCATACCCATAGTAGAAAGGAAACGACGCCGGGTTTTTGATAGCCCATGTTCAAAAAATTCTTTTTCCATACAACAACTTATTTGTTTGATGCAGCAATCGATGCATTATGTTTTAGTAATAGTTTCCTCTAGATTATAAATAGTAGATATTACC
>CANIMM010000005.1 GCA_947468255.1 Chitinophagaceae bacterium
ATTAATACTGGCAGTAATTACTACAATAACAAAAGAAAGCTTCGGTTTTCCAATAGAATCAATAATGGTTCCAAATTGGCGGCCAAATGGAATTAACAAACAATATAAAATAGTCACTTTCAAAATAGGAAGCAATTCCTGGTACTTAGTACCTGCAATCAAGTCAATCACAAATCCAGAAAAAATAAAAAGAAGAACCAGACTAGGTATTAATAAGGCCAAAATAATACCAACTGATTTTTCATACAAATATTTTATAGCCGAAATCCCTTCAGTTTTCATCCGAAGCGCACTTTGAGGAAAAACAATGGAGGCTATAGAGCTGGAAGGGATATCGACTAAATTCGTTATTCTAACAGCAATATTATAGGCTCCAGCAGATGCAGCCGATAACATTCCACCCAACATAAAGGTATCTAGACTATTAGCCAGCGCAACACTAATAGAAGTGCCGAATGTATATTTCCCATAATTAAAAAGATCCTTTACCCATTTAAAATGATCAACAAATGAAAAAGAAAGATACTTTTTTACTGAAAAAAAGGAAATAACTGCACTCACTAACACTGTAAAAATCTGAATATACACCAGCAAGATTAACTGTACATCAAAATGTATCAGAAAACAAATGAAAAGAAATAAAAAAAATATGGATTGCCTCAATACTGCAATAATGAAAAGGCCTTTAAATTGAAGATTCGCCTGTTCAATACATTGAAATTGGGTTAGTATCCCAGACAAAATGATATATATATTGGATAGATAAAACAAGGGAATAATTTCGGGTGTACTCCATAAACGACTTAAGTAATGAGAAAAAAATAAATTCAAAAAAATACAAACCAAACTAAGCAACCCATTAATAGAAAAAGAAGCAGCAATTATTTTGGAATGATCTTCTTTGGATGAAAAAGACAGGAATTTGATAAGCGCATTTTGAACCATTCCGGTACGGATCATTTCCACAATGGAAATAGTAACCATAAAAAGCGACCAGGTACCAAAATTATGTTTATTGAGCACACGCACTAAAATAAAAAATCCAAAAAATCCAAAAAAAACACCTGATATACTTTGAAGAATGCTGAAAATTCCAGACTTAAGCCAATAGGAGTCATTTTTTGATTTCATACAATTAGTATTAATGTAAACTACAGGTAACAATTACTCAGGATCATTTTCTTCAAATAGAAAAACAGCAATTCAAGGCTGACCAGAGAAAATTTAGATGAAACCAACTCAATAGGGAAAGGTTATTAATACCTAGTTGACAAAAGGTCGTAATTATAGCGCAACTGCCTATAACCATACCTAACAATTGAAACAATAGGGTTTTTACTGGTCGTCCAGCTTTTTCTTGTCATTGTGCTAGGCTCTTGTTCCGTATTTTCCTGGGTAAACAATTGCTTATGGTTATCAAAAAACAATCCCTTCCCTCGCTTTTGAATAAAAGAAATACACATCCTGTATTCGGTCCGATCGCCTTTTAAACCTTCAGCATAAGGGCCAAATTTTTGAGTAAAGTTTTTTCTTCTTAAATGGGGTGGGTCACCGTAAAAATAAATTTTAGTGTAATTCGTATACCAAGGCTTAATAATCATTTCCGAAAAACCCTTACCAAACGGCTTAAGATAAGGATAGGGCGTATTGGCAAAAAAACGTACAATATCCAGTTCTTGGTTAGCATTCATTATATCCAGTGCATCGCTAAAATGAACGGGAAAAATATCAGTGGGAACAAAATCTTCTTGAACATATAAAGTATAAGGCGTTACTATAGCGGCCAGCCCCTTATTTAAATTATTTCCTAATCCTTTGTTGTTTAGCGTTCTAATAATCCTGAAAGGAAATTCAAGCTGTAATTGTATCAAATGCTCCTGGTTGGCAGCTGAACTTCCATCATCCGAGACAACGATATCTTCAAAATAACAATCCAGCTCCTGGAAACTTTTTAAAAGACGACCCAATGAATTGGTTCGATTATAATGAGTAATCAATAAAGTAACACCAGAAAATATATTTTTCATTAAAATTTTTATTAAATTGATTCAAGTAAAATCTTGTAAATAAATATTTTTTTAAAATTCAGGAAATGCTTACTGCTAAGGCTACAATCAGATATCATCAAACATAATAGGATGTCAAAAAACGCATTAGTTCCAATTCAGTAGTAGCATGTAAAATAGTAGCTCCGGACAAGGCGGGAATAATCGTATTGTATTCACCCAGTGCATGTTCTATACCGCGTTTGGACAAAATGATATTGGTACCTTCGAAACAACTTGCTAATGCGGCTGTTCCCCCGTGTACAGAAATAAAATGTTCGCAATTCGAATACACGAGCATTTGCAGATGATTAAAACTAGTAACGGATAATCTGTTTTCGTCAAACAAGTCATTCATTAATATCAGTTCAGGATGTGCCTTTTTTAACCAATCATGTTCATTTAAATCAAGAATCTCACTATTGTCCGAAACGATTTGTGAAGACAAGGGACGATTGTAGATAATTTGGTACTTATCTTTTAATAGATAAATAATAGAATCGAGGATTTCTAAACTTAGAAAATTAATGGGCGCTTGGTCCCATTCAATATTATACTTGTTAGCAATCACCAGGGTTGGTTTATTGAAAACAAATATACGATTGGCATAATGCTTTTTGTAGGGAACTTTTGCCCATTTTGACTTACTAAAACTTATACTATGTGTCATATTGGGTACATCATAATTTCCATAGCTTTTCTGCCAAATTCTTTCAGCATAGATTTCTTCATGATCATTACTAAAAAAATAAAAATCACTGGTATTCTTACAAGAGATGGTCTTTTTTAAAGTCCCATTCAAATAATGCCAATAAGCAAAGGGAATAACATACCTCAATTCCTGATCAAATTCACCTTGAAAATCGGTAGTCTTATATTTTTTCTTAATAATAAAATCCTTTTTAAAAAATCTAATTTGCCGAAGTCTACAAAAATAATTGTCCCGAATAAAATACAAATAGTCCTTTTTTATGGCAGGGTATTGAATAGCAGCCGCTACATACAAACCCTTTAAAATGAGTTTGTTTAAATTTATTGTAGAAACCTTCAGAAATCGGTAAACCATAAATAAAATAATTTCTATTTTGAAAAATCAATTCGCCAACTTGCTCAAATCAAATGATAGCCGATTTTTTTTCAAGTAGGTATTCCACGCTAATTGCCAAAACAATTCAACCCGTTGTTCCCAAGAATTGGTTTCAGCTGTCTTAAGCCGGATATTCACTTTATCAAGGCTGTTATCATTAACAGCCATTTCAACCATCTGCAAAAATTCATCATGGCTATTGGCCAAATACACCTGTTCTTTAAAGTCGCTAATATCTTCACTAAAATTAGTAGTGACCACCGCCCTAGCGGCCCCTAAATATTCATTGATTTTAAGAGGATAAATTCCTTTCGTTAAATTGTTTTTAACAAAAGGAATGATGGCACAATCAAAATAACTAAGGTATGATGGTAACGCATCAATACTTTTAGATTCAATAAAAACAATATTGGGAAAAGAATCCAGCTGAATAGATGTATTTCCCTTGTCGCGACGGGGCCCAACCAATACAATGGTTTTATCTTTATGGGCGATAGCAATTTTCCCCAACAGTTCATAGTCAATACGCTGGCATATCGCACCCGTATAACCGATTATGGGGGTTTTAATACCTAGCAGCTCGGTAGGCCTTGGCAGTGTAAGATCTACAGCAGTTCTGAACAACTGACTATCGCCTCCATTGGGAAAATAATTTACGGGTCTTGTATTTCTGTCGGAAATATTGCGGCATAACTTTTTAGAACTTGCCATTACCAAATCATACTGTTGTACGCAATCGTTTTCGCTATTGAGCCAATCTGATTTGAGTTCTTCAATAGCATCTCTACTATGATACATACTAAGAGAGGGCTGCAAATGCTGATTTATTTTGGACAAATAAACAGGATTAAAAGAATTGACAAAAATATAGTGATTGATCATTTTTTGTTTTTTTATCCGATTAACCAATGAGACGATGCAATGATTATTATATTTAATTCCAATCCTTTGTATAAAACCGGGGGGCAATGAAAATATTGGCAACCCCGGACTTGGTATTGACCCCAACAAATTTTCGGACTGACCCTTAACTGGAATCAGACAATGCTTACCAAAAAGCAATGAAGGAAGCCGCTTAAGCATTTTGGGATAATTACGCTTCCTTAATAGATCTAGCCAAGTAAATGGGTATTCTATATAGTAAACAGGATTGGCACGACTCAATACCTTTGCCAATGCAATTGAGGCAGAGGAAAGATCATCGTCTAATCTTGACATGGAACTGATAAAAATGGGGAGTTTTTTAAACTCATCTTTAGTAAGCATCCTGTTTTTTGTTTATGAATGGCAAAAATTATATTCAGTTTTACAAATCAAATGGTCGCTTAAAGCCTGCATTTGATTTTAGCTGAATCCCTTTTTTAAAACCCCAAATCAGGGAAATAATAACTGGCAAGGCGATGATATTCCAGGGCATAGTTAATTCAAGTTAATTTCGCTCTCAATATGAGGTGTATGAATAAACTGCTTTCTCGCCTTGGGCATCTTCAGCAAAGCATTGAGCATGGAAATAAGCGCTAGCGGCAAATGAAATAAAGCAACTAATAATTTTTTATTAAACAAACGAATCGGAATTGCTATCAACAGACTAATAAAGAGTGCCAACAATAATACAAGGCTATACCAAACAAAATGAGTTGAAAAAAAACACACCCAGCAAAGCCATATACAAAGGCTTAAAATCAACAAAATTCTGGGAAATAGAAAAGTTTGAACCAATTTATTAAAAAAAGGACCATTCCCTTTATACAATTGCAACCAACCCTCAATGAAATTTTTTTGTAAAAATTCAACCTGAATGGCTAGCCACCTGCTTCTTTGATTGCTAAAGACTTCCGAGTTAGCCACTTTTTCATCGTATACAAATGATCCATCGAGAAAGGCAATATTTTTTCTTTGTCTTAAAAGTCTAAACTCAAACTCTCTGTCTTCGCCAGAAGTTTCTCCTATATCTTGCAATATGGATACAAATAAATTCCAGTCAAAAGCCATGGCACTACCAATCAATGCCGCCGGTAAGCCAACTGCCACATGGCCGCGACGAAAGAAATGATTATTAATTTCCTCAATACATGCATCTAGAAAAGCGAAAGATGTTTGGAAATTTTTTGCTATCCGATGACCTTGTACCACTTCAAATCCTTGCTCAAAAGCATCATTAACAGCATGTAAAAAACCAGGCGCCATATGATTATCTGCATCTAAAATTACTGCAATATCAACTGGGTCATGGGCGGTAAATTCAATCGCCTTTTGCAGTGCTTTTCCCTTAGTAGACTTTTGGAAATTCACTTCAACAATTTTCAAAGGCAATAAACGCAAGGCTGCTAAAGTGATTTCACTAAACGAGTCGGCTATAATCACCACTTCATATAAATCAGATGGGTAATCCTGCCTGATAGCATCCTTTGCGGTGGCAATAATAACAGCATCTTCCTTACAAGCGGGAATAAAAATGCGAATACGTCTAAGAACTTTAGCCCGAGGATATTTTTTAACGGGCACTACTCTTCCTGCAATTGAAAAAAATAATAAATAGGCTACCTGTATGGTGAAATAGAAAACTAACAAGTACTGAAAAAACAAACTAGTTTGCGATAACATTATACTAAAATTATGCTTCATGAATTAATTGATTAATAATTGAAGAGGAACGAATTGCAGGCTCGGTGTAGGGATGGTGAAGGATGTTCCACCTTAGTGCCTGGACAATAGAATTACTATGTGTCCATTGTTTTTTTACTGCATGCTGAATTATATGAAGGGGAGTAGAAATCATTACAAAGAAAATGACTGCTATCAATCGCCTGGTTCCCCTATAATTTCTTCGGATATATAACAATCGATTTCGAAATAAGTAAAATGTTTTTAAAGGAGAGCCTATACCAGTAGAAACAGATTCCTTATGAAAGACTTCCGCAGTTCCAACATAATGAATTTCAAATCCCGCTAATTTAAATCGGGCGGCCCAATCTAGCTCTTCGTAGTATAAAAAAAACAACTCGCTCATCACCCCTATCCTATTTATCAACCGAATCGGTAGCATCATAGAAGCTCCATTGGGTAAGTCGGTTTTACGGCAATCATTGTATTGGCCACAATCATTTTGAAGCCTTCCTATATCATAACTTCTGCTGGTGAAGGGATGTAATCCCATCGCACCTGCATATTGGATAACGCTAGGCATTGAATGATATTTTATTTTTGGGCAAGCAATGGCACAGGTTGGATTTTTTTGCAAATGCATTACTAATTCTGTCACCAAGCCTTCTGTTACTTCGGTATCATTATTTAAAAACAAAACATATTCTCCTTTAGCAAATTGTAGCCCGATATTATTTCCTCCTGCAAAACCCACATTAACCGGAGAGCTGATATGCTTGATAAAAGGATAAAGCTTTTTTAAATAAGCAGAAGAATATATCGGGGAAGCATTATCCACCACAATTACTTCCCAATTAGGATAATTCAGTAAGGACAGAGAATGCAGCATCGCATCCGTTACAGTAGGGCAATTGTAATTAATGGTAATGATGGATACCAAGGGCTCATTCATGCTAGGGTAGATTTTGGCAAAGCAATATCCCATCGCGTACTCATTGATAGTAAAGCCCAACTGATATACACAATGGTTAGAGAAGGTACATTGTTCATGACTTCATTGCCATAACTACAAACCAAAATAGATACATATACCCCGCATAAGGCACATAACTGGTTTCGCAATAAAGGATCCCTCGTATTCCAGATCAAGCCAACCGATTTACCCAAAATATACAACATGATACCCAGCCACAATATGAAACCGGTAATCCCATACATCACCCAAATTTTTACAAACAAACTATCTGGTGCAATTTTAGAAGTGGAAATATGAGCATTATACTTGTTACCCCAGGCACCACTTGTTCCTGGACCGGTTCCAAAGGGCTTAGTCTGTAAGGCATTACTTAATATTTTTTGATTAATTAACCGAAGTTGAAAAGATGCATCTTTTACATCCGTACCAGAACGCATTCTTCTTATCTGATCATTTCCATGACCGATTTTTGTAAACTTTAGCATCCCAATAAATCCCAGTAAAATCCCACCACCCAACAGTATGATTTTTACCTGCTTACTCAATACTAGAAAAATGAGCCCTCCTCCCAGTATGCCAGCCAATGCACCGCGTGTACCCGAAAGAAGCATTCCATAAAAAATAAACAATCCAGCTGCAGCATAGCAAACCCTTCTAATCTTTGTATGAGGACCAAATACAAGAATAAAACACAAAATGACGATACTTGCCTGGGAAGCCCCAAATTGAGCCGCTTCCAAATAATAGGAAAATATCCGGACCTTTCCATAAAGCATATGAGTTTTGAGGTGCTCCTGCAAATACAGTTGTTCGGCGGAATCCATGCCAATATACAATTGCTTCATTCCATACAAGGCCCCTAACAATGAAAGGAAGATAACCAGATCTATAAAGACATAGATGTCTGATTTTTTATTAAAAATTAGCATTGTTAATGGTATCACCATCACCCAATACAAGGAAATTGTTCTTGATTCTTGAAGCCAACCTACAATATCTGGGCGAGCAGGGTTTCCTATTTGCAAGACAGTAAGAATAAACCATATAAGAGAAAGCCATATTAAATCAATATTGAGCTGGCGATACCTGAATTTTTTGCCCCTATAAAAAATAACGGCTAACCAGGTGAGTAGCAATAAAGCGTCAATACCCAAACCCACCTGGACTTCAATAAAATGCCGTCCAATGCCGGGCATTAAAAAGCTATATACCAAAAAAGAAACAAACCCTACCCGGGGATTCAAAAAAACTAGCACCAAAAATCCAATTAAGATAGGTAAGACTATGAATAGGCCCGCTATGGCAAACCCAAAATAAGCAATCAACCAGCCCATAAAAGCTGCAATCAATAGGCAAGGCAAGAGCAACACAGAATGATTTGCCATATCTCCCGCAGAATAAAAAACATTATTTTTAATAGGCAGCGAAGTCATTTTTTTGAAAGAAAATAGCTTTTTATTTCTGAATAATTTTAAGCCCGAATATTTTTTTTATTACCAAATTCAAACTTGGCCAAGCCCTTAAGATAAGAACGAAGAAAAAATCTATTTTTTTGTATTTCTCCAATATACTCTTCCGCAAAATCATTTTTAACTCCATTCAAAATGAAGTAAAGTGATAAGCCGGTACTTTTAACAAATAGGGACAATAAATTTTTATCAATTTTACCCCAAACCCGATTTGCTCTGCAAACTAAAATACTATGATCAATATCAGGTATTAAACCCGGTCTTACCATCATTGAATCCAGTGGTGGAAATTCAAGTAAAACAATATCCTTCGAGGAAGAGAAAGCGGTTATGCCCTCTTTCCATTGCAGACAGTCCACTGTGAAATTCAGTTTTGAAAACTCCTGCCTCAATACTTTGATCAAGGTAGACTTACCCTCCTGCTCTTGAACACTAAAAAAACCGAGGGTGACAGGTTTTTGTGAAAAATTCAAAAGGGGGAGTATTTGTTGAACCAATCGCAAATTTGACCTTTGAATAAAATTAGCAGGAGCAGTTAATAAGGGGTAAATACCCAAGATGGGCAAACCAGTCAAACCAGTCGCCCTATCTGGCCTTTGCAATGTTTGATTGATGAGAACCCTTGCCAAAATAATTGACAACACCAAAATAAAACCAACCATAAAGCCAACCATCACCAGTAAGATTCTTTTGGAGGCATTTGCCTTCAATGGAAGATAAGGCGGATCCACAATATTCAATTTAGTAGTGAGTTCGTTATTCTGCTGTGTTAATTTAGCCGTATTTAGTCCATGTAACATTTCAAGATATTCCTGTTCTGAAACACTGATCAATCTTTCAATTTTTTTAAGCAAAGCACCTAGGGGTGCATACTTTTTATATTCTTGTGAAAATTCGATTTTGCGCTTATCCATCTCAGTTAACCTTGCATTATTTTGTTCAACATCCAGAGAAGTTTTCAGCCACTCATCAAGAACAAATTTATTGGGTATACCATTTGGAGTAAGAGAATGCGAATAAAGGTCATTAACAGATCCCTTCATTTTTTTTTCTAATTGTGCAGATTCATCGCGAAGACTGTCCAACACATGAAGCGTCAACTTTTCATTTTTATTAAAAAATTCGCCTACCGTAATGATATTATTCAGCTCCGAAAGCTGAGCCCGTTTTTTGACAATATCGGCTCCGTATTCATTTTGAAAAACTCTACTCTTTATATTATCATTTACTTTTTCCAGTGATTTGATACTGGCCATTTTATCCATTACTAAATTATGTTCCTGTACACCTAAGTTTTCCTTTTGAACAGCCACTGCTTTCGTCTGCTCATAATAATTAATAATATCATGCTGCTTATTAAATTCCATAAAGCTTTCTTCGGCAGCATTTAATCTGGAAAGGGCATTATGGGTTTGCGCTTCGAAGTACTCTACCACTGTTTCAGATTGCCCCTCCTTGATCATGCGGTGTTTTTTCATAAAAGATTCCTCCAGCAATTCCAATGAACGCTTACAAATAGCAGCATCACTTGTCTCGTAGGAAATTTTGATCAAGTCGCTATTGTTGATGCGCGAGGCCTTAATACTATTCATTGCATTGAGTGAGTAAAAGGGATTGTCGGAATGAATGATTGTATAAATCACATTCCCCTCACCTTTATCCATCAACTGATTTAATGATACTATAGTGCCCTCAAGGGTTGGCTTAACAACAATTGTCCGGATGCTATCGGGTACCAATAATTGTAGCTGCTTAAAAGCATCCTGAGATAAAATCAGTGGATCTTGATTTTTTAAAAGCAAATGACTAGCTAATAAATTGATCAGTACTTCTTGTTTAGTTTCCCTCGAATTAATCAGTGAAAGTAAATTATCAAAAGCATTACTGGTTGCAAAGTAGTCAGACTTATTACTTCCACTCAGATTATAGCCAGATGCAATACCAGTATAAACTACAGATTCAGAAGAAAATATTTTTTTTTCATTCCTGGTAAAATAAAAAATAGAACCTGCTACAACCAGTGGTATCAGTAATAACCAAAGCAGATTTTTCAGTACCAGTTTTACAAAATAGATGAAGCTCACTTAGATTGAATAATTAAAGCTGAAATGGTAGTTCCCGTAAATGCTTCTAACTGAAGGTAACTATTTTGAAATTTATTAACATAGGTTTCATAGTCGATAATTGATTTATTATATGCCCCCAACACAACCGAAGCCTGCTCAATATTTATTTGTCCATTCAAAAAATCTTTCTCCGCCATCAAATTATTGATTTGTGCAGCTTCTTTATTTTTACTGCTGATGGCCATTAGTTTATGTGTCAATTTAAAATCAAGATACAATTGTATTACCTGCTGCTTGATATTTAGCACTACGCTTTCCTTCTCGGCAACAGCCATATTCAATCTCGATTGACCCGATTTTAAAATATTTTTACGGTTGATGATTTGTGAAATGGGCAATTGCAATCCAATGCCAACTGTATAGTTTCCATTTTGCGCCTTTGTTAAATTGGCAACTCCAGGGGTTAGGGAAGTATTGTTAGATGAAAAAAAATTGGTGCCGTAATTGTAGGATGACTGAATTGACAGGGCGTCATAGATGACATTTTTGGAAATATGGTAATTCGCGTTTTCGTTCAATTCACTATTACTTGCCCTGCGCAAGTCTGGTGAATACTTAATAGCAGAATCAATTAACATAGGCAATAACTCATCGGTAGCCAATACTTTTTTCAGCAAAGAATCCATTGTCGCTGATTGGGCCCAAAGGGTTGAACTGAATAATGACAGAAAAGAAAATACGATGATATGAAGCAGCTTTTTTAACCGAAACATACTATACATTACCGGTTTGAAATAAGGCAGGAAAGGTTCGTACGATCAATTTGATGTCATTGATGAAACTATGATTTTTAGCATAATCATTATCTAAGTTCAACCGCTCTTGCTCCGACATTTCTTCCCTGCCTCTTTTCTCCACCTGCCACAATCCGGTAATACCCGCTGGAGCCATAAAGCGCAGGGCAGATTGATCAGTGGTTATTTTTTCTGCTTCATACAATGGAAGTGGCCGGTTGCCTACAATTGACATATCCCCCGTAAAAACATTCCATAATTGCGGTAGCTCATCTAGGCTAGCATTTCTAATACAATTACCAACTCGGGTAATTCGAGGATCATTTTTTATTTTAATAAATGCAGCGTTGGCCGAATGTTCATTTTGCTTGCTAGACAGGTATTCACAAACAACCCTGTCATCCGTATACAAAGGGTTTTGACATGCGCTACCTGTTTTCCTGCAAAACCCACACAATGCTACTGAAACGTCAGGTGAAGCTTCGTTACAAGCCTTCGATTCGTTATATTGATTGAGATGGGAAAGATCTTTTAAACGAGCTTCTGCACCGGTATACATGGAACGGAATTTATAAAACTTAAATATTTTATAACCGGTTCCAACCCTTAAGGAATAATAAAAAACAGGTCCCTTCGATTCCAGCCTTATTAGCAGGGCAATGATTACAAAAATGGGACTTAACAAAAGGATGGCCAAACCTGAAAAAGTAATATCAAAAATGCGCTTGACTTGTTGAATTTTATACGGTGGATGGATTAAAGGCTGCGAAATTTTAGCCGCCCAGTTTTCCACCAGATAGGTCACCCTTATTCGAAATGCCTTTGTATTGAGGGGTTTTGAAAATATCTCTGCAATATGATCCTCCATCGCCAATTTTCGATCTTCATCATCTATCTGGTCCATCAAAACAATAAATGGAATAAGTCCATATCCGAAACTAGTTAAGTAATCATGTAAAGCAATCCCACCTGAACCGTTCAATTCATCTGCTGAAATGATGGCATTAAAAACGATTTCACTTTTTAGCGAATCGTTGAAAGCCTGGCCATTATTAAAAAATAATAATTCAAACAGATCTTCCAATGCAACCTTTACCTGCAGGGCTAAGGCCTCATCCCTAGTGATTACCGCAATTTTTTTTAACTTGTTAACCATGATTGTTTAGGAAAAATTATTTTTACGCGACCTTCTAAGAATACCATTCATTCTGGCAGCTAATTCCCTTGGATTAAATGGCTTAGCAATAAAATCATCCGCACCGGATTGAAGACATCGAATTTTAACTTCGGTACTTTCGCTAGCCGATAACATCAGCATAGGGATTTTTTTCAAAAAACCGCTTGCTCTCACTTGTTCAATAAACGAGTAGCCATCCATTTCAGGCATGTTGATATCTGCAACAATGATATCCGGTATATTGCCATCTTGCATCCAACCCAGTGCTTCTTTTCCATTACTTCTGGTATTGACTAAAAATTCATTTTTAAAATAATGTTGCAAAATAAGTTGAATCGACATTTCATCATCTATAGCAAGTAATGAAAGATGAGGCATTGGCTGTTTCGTAAATTGTTCCATTTAAAAAAGGGTTTAGAAATTAAAGGAGAGACATTGTAAAAAAATCATTAAAATGCAGTAGCTTCCTGAGTCACAGAAAATAGTAACCCAGTTAATAGAGAATAGTCAGGAAATACAAAAAGCCTCCAATTTGGCTGCTCCTTATTACATGAGATATTAGATGGGGAAATTAATGTTGGCAATGGATAACCACTACTATGCCAAAATATAATAGACTGAGTCTTAACTGTATATGATTTCCCGAGTCAACAAACATTCTATTTAATGGAAAATAATTCCAACAGGTGGAATTTTGCAACCCGTGCAAATAAAAATTAGCCCAATGAACGACACCAGTAGCGAAAAAACAGCAGAAAAGAATAAAAGGTAGCCAATAAAAAAATATTCCCTAAGTTTGAGTGAATTATTTAGCATGACCAAATCAGAAATTAAATTTTTAGCAGGTCCCCAGAGCCGTTGGAAGGAATTGATTTTTACCCTCAGGGTATTAATTGAATTCATTAAGGGTTTCAGGGCACTTCACTTTTTGGGACCCTGTGTTACCATATTTGGATCGGCAAGATTTGTAGATGGGCATCCATTTTATGAAAAAACCGAAGAGCTAGCGGGTAGAATTGCCCAGTTGGGTTTTACTATTTTAACCGGTGGTGGACCAGGCATTATGGAAGCGGCCAATAAGGGTGCCAGAGAAGTAGGTGGAAGAAGTGTTGGCTGCAACATCAAACTGCCCCACGAACAAAAACCAAATCCTTATTTGGATAAGTGGGTCAATATCAAATTTTTCTTTGTAAGAAAAGTCTTATTGGTAAAATACTCCTTTGCATTTGTGGTAATGCCGGGAGGATTTGGCACGCTAGATGAATACTTTGAAGCCCTTACGCTCATTCAAACCAAAATGATTCAGGAATTTCCAATCGTTATTTTCGATACTGAATTTCATGAAAAACTAATTGCCCATATAGAAGAGATGAAAAAATCGGGAACGATATCTGAAGAGGATCCACAATTGTTTTTATTTACTGATTCGGTAGAGGAAGCTGTTGCTTATATCAAAAACAGCATCGAAAAATTCAAATTAAAAACTGAAAAGCCGTATCAGCCATTCAGGTGGTTATTGGAGCATCCTTTTTCACAAAAAAGTTATTAAAAAAAATTTTTTTCTTCATTTTAGTTCATCACTCAAAAAGAAGGCAACGCATTTTACTGAATCAAACTGGTAAAAGGAAATGGATCTATTTCAGAATTCAAACTTTGAAACATAGTTTATTTTGGCAAAAAAATGACAGGAAATCGGATTTTAAAAAATGTAGCGCAGCTAAGTAATTGGAGTATTTGTCATAAAATATACTCAAACAATAAATAATCATTGTTCATCTCATAAAAATTCCAACCAAGTTTACTGTGTATCCTAACAGAACGTTGATTTTGCTTACTTACAGTCGATAGTAAAATGTCATACTTCGTATTGAAATACTTTTGGTACGCTTTTGAAGCAGTTACAATAAAGTAAGTGCCCTGCAACTCAGTATCTAATAATATCTGGAGACTATAGCCAATCCTTTTGGATTGCAGATCAGGTTTAACATTCGCATACGCGCTTTGAACATGTGCAATATGCTCAGTTTTCATTACCATATTTACCAATACATACCCCCCAATTTTTTGGTCTACATGCTCAAAGACTAACACATCCCCATTATTGATGGCATTTGTAAAAAAATCGTTATCGTAAACTACCGAAAGAAAACCGTTGTCAAGTGAAGTTAAATTCTTATTGTTCCACTTATGATTGAGCATTTTAAGATTAGTGATATCATCTAGTTCCGCAGTCCGGATGGTGATTTCATATTTCCCGAAATGCTTTTCATTGAACTTATTCATTACAAATTATTTTAAAACAGATGGATTTGAGTGACAATTGCATCACTTTACTAATTTTGAGAAAATACTTTAAATGCTACACCCACTTAAAAAGGCATTTCGATACAGTACACCTCAAATGGACAAGACAGCTAACACGCTTCGGCTATTTTTCTAAATTACAAATTGAGAAATAAACAAAGCCCATAGCAATCAATCTTGTACTGAATCCCGCCGAAGGACAAAGGTATTTCCCTTTCTTCGCCATTCTGCTGTTCCCCACTAATGGATGATGTAAGTGGAGATGTTTTTTTAATAACTGTATCACTCTTTACACCCCAGGCAAAAAACATGTCAAAAATGCTAGCCTTCGCAGAGTCTGCCGGCAATGACAAATGAATGGTCATCATTTCTAACTTAGCTTGGTAAGCAGCAAGTTCTTTTTCATTTTGATAAGAGGACAGTGATGCGAGTCGGAAATTTTTATTGCCTTTAAAAACATCCAATAAGCTAGCATCTCCCGTTAGGGATACATATGCCTTTACAGCCAATGACTTGATATGAGCATCCACGAGATTAAAGTTTTTCATCACAATATCCTTCAACCTCATTTCCGGCTCCAAATGGTTGAAAAAGAAATACTCATTTAATTTTTCCTTTTTAGCAGATAGCGATATATCCAACAATAGCGGTACGGCCATTTTTTTCATCTCACTGTCTAGTATATTTTCGAGCAACTCAACAGCGAATACTTCATTCTCAGTCGATTGCGCCCTTTTTAACCAAATTTCTTCGGTTATATTAATCCCAACTGGGTCGTACAATATCTTGAATAACTGAAATAATTGAACAATTTTTTGTTCCCTTAGGTTGGTAAGCAGCCCATCAATTTCAATATTGTCAAGCTTGGCTATATCTGATAAAGAGCACTCTATCCATACAATATCCTCGATACAACCCTTACAAAGACCCGAAAAATAAAAGCGATCAGCAGGGGTACATTGCACGGGTACTTGGTTGATATTTTTCAGCAACTCATATTGAAGAATGCTACTCAAAGATTCGAAATTGTCTCTTAATAATTTAAATTTCATTTCTTCACTAAGAAAACGACTGTATTGAATCACCGACATCCTCGAAAGGAAATTTTCATTGGTAAACAAAAGTGTACTGCACTTACTTACAAATGGCCCCTGCTCCATTTGTGAATTATCTCTAAAAGCAAGCGGATTGTAATGGATAATTTGCTGGGCAAAAAACTCCGCGTTACCGTTCTGTAATTGACTGTTGAATTTGCCTACCGTTTCTACAAGTGATAAAATCTCCTGGTCCGTTTGCGCCACTGAATTAAATTGATCAACCCATTGTTGAGTGTTGGTTAATTCCAATTTTGCTTCAGATACTACAACATCTGTATTTTTTAGAAATGCCTGTATTTTTTGTCTGTACTGACTGTAAAGCTTGTTCGAAAATAGCAGCCAAAGGAAGTAAAAAAAAAGGCAAAAACCTGTAAGTATATAAAGGCTTAGATAAAGATCAAATCCCTTGAACAGAAAGGACAATAATAGTAAAATCAGACCCGAGGCAATGGTAGCAACCTGGGTCAGTGAACCATCTATGAGTGTTTGCAATTTTGCCCTTTCGCCTGGCTTGGTTACTTGATACAAAACCCGCATACTAGGCACGGTGATCCCCTTTCTGACCACCCGCTCCAGCCATTTATTGAGCAGTAAGAAGGCTATGATAAAAATATATACTGAGTTAAAAATGGTGCCGGATGTAAACCCTAAAATAGCACTACCCACCAGCAGTAAAGGGAGAATTAGCAAGGATAGTTTCATCCCTAAAACATTCAGGAATCGGGAAGAGAATAAGGAAAAAAGAAGCTCCCCCAATTTGATTACTGTAAAGATTGCTGACACCACTATAGCTGTTTCAATATTATTTTCTGTTGCTACAAATTTCACCGACAAGAGGTAGGCATAATCTGCCAAATAAATGGCTATCACAGAAAAAAGGGTGCATACCCCCAATATTAGAAAATACCTATCCTTCCATAAATAGTAGAAATTGATTGCAACTGGAGATTTGGACAATTGAATTTGTGAACTCACTATGGGATTCGAGCCAGCCAACTTGAATATAGGAATAAGTGAAAGCAAAATGGCAACGGCTGTAACCAACAAAAGATAATGACTAGACCCTAGTATTTTCACTAAAACTGGAATGGTCAAATACGCCAGAATAGATGCAATCACTTCCCCAAGTCCAATGAATGCAAGCAGACGTTTACTTTGAGCAAGGTTAAAAATGCGGAGACTAATAGTAGAATATGTAAGTGAAAACAGCGAGGAAAACGGCGTAATACAAACAAACCCTATAAAAGCCACCAAATGAGTGATCACATCTGCTACATTGCCAAAAATACGAGCTGTAAATAACCCAATACAAATGATTGAATACAATGCACTACTGATAACGATGCTCTTGATTAAACCATAATGATGCAATAACTTCTTGTAAAGCATCACAATTAAATACCCCACCAGACCAGATAAAATATATGCAAAAGGCAATTGAGACAGACTCAATTGCTTAATAAAAAAGCTACTAGTAGACACGAAAAAAAAGGAAGTAGCCAATCCTGTTAGAAAAGATTGCAGAAACAGTCTGTAAACAGTTGTTTTTTCGGACTGCTTAATATCTATGTTAAAACGATGGAGAATAAACTTCACGTATTGTTATTTACTAATGTTAAAGATCAATTGACCCTGAAACATTCGGCCATATTGTGGAATAATAGGGGCATAAGTTATATTGTCTGCCGAACGTATACCTGGGGAATAATAAAGCTTGTCAAACAGATTCGTACAACCTGCCTGAAGCCTTACCCAAGAAAACACTTGGAATCCAACATTGATATGAAAGATTGTAAATCCATCGATGAGGGTTAAAGGATTGTCAACCACACTTGTACTTTTACCGGTAGGCTTGCTACCTACACCATTTACCCTGAAATTCAGGTTGAGTCGATCTCGGGGCAATAAGGTGACATTTACACCTACATTAGCCGAATAATCTGCTATATCACCCGTACGCTTTGTCAAAGAATCGGCTTTTGTTATATTGGATTGCAGGGTAACTGTTGGATTTGTATAGGTTGCATTTCCAAAAAGGGAAAACGTTTTATTTAGCTGAATTTGAGTACTCAACTGCAACCCCGAAATATTTGATTTGCCAAGGGCATCAAAACGATTGGTAAGAACTCCGGTGGTGGGCATAGTGTAACTAACCAATGCCAGGGTATTGTTATAAAAGGCCTTATAATAAGCCAACTGCACATATGAAGCAGGATCATTTTTCTTAAAGTTGAATTGTGCTGAAAATTCCAGATTTTTAACTTTTTCCGGTTGTAGAGTGGGGTTATTGGCTAACCTAGTTGCAGAATAGGAAAATTTATTAAAGCTGGATGCATCCATGAATGCCTCAGCATAGATGGCTTTAAAAACCATTTTTCCGGGGTAGTATACTACCGCTAAACGGGGATTGAAGATAGATCCATAACCAGCTACTTCCCTAAACCTGTTAAAATCCCAGCGATAAGCCATCGACATATTAAGGTGTCTTTTCAGGTCCTGGAAATTTAACTGCGAATAAGCGCCTACCGTGTAGGGAATAAAATTATTACCTCCCGGTAGCAGATTTCCATTGTTAACCAATCCAAACTGCATTGCAGGATCAACAGAACCTTTCGCATAATCACCTTGGTTATTCCCTGTCCTGAATTCCCCTCCACTATTCAAATCAAATTTTTCACTGAATTTATATTGCAATTTAAACTCCGTCTTAAACTGATTAGAACCCACGAAATAATAAGTGGGGGCAAAAGTGGGCAATTTGGTGCCATTGCTTTTTACTAGGTCATAAAAGGAAATTGCCTTATTGCCATAGCCCCTAAAACTGGTCGATTTTGAATTGTCACCCAAATCGGTTCCCCTAAAATAGGTGAAATTCGAGAAGGTTACCCGCTCAGAAATAATCTTTTCGTACTTGCAATAAATGTAATATTGACGCATTTGCCAGTTGGTCAATTCATTATTGACTGTTACGGCTCGATTTACATAGTCGCCAATCGAACCCTCATTTTTATTCCAATACTCAAATCCAAAATTAAAATCTCCAAAACGTGCTTTACCTGAAAAATAAACATCATTAATAGAGTTGTCAAATACCGCCGTGTTAACCCCTCTAAAAGGGCCCGCATAGCCAACATTATCAAGCTCCCCCGCCTTGGCCAATGCATACGGCAAGGCGAAAAGCGAACTCGAGTCGGAGCTGATTCCGAAATATTTTTTCGTGGGATCCGCGCTCAAAAACTTGAGAACAGTATCACGTTTGGGATTTTTAATTAAGAAATTCTTGCTGTAAACACTAGATTCCTGATTGATAGGGCCATTCCACCTGCTATACTTTGACAGGTCCAGATTGTCTGATTTGTATACCCTCCCTGTTAAAGAAAAGAAAACGTCCTTATTGACATGCTTGGCAATATTAAGATCAACATAACTGGTATTTAGGGAGCTTTTACCAGAGGATATATTTACAGCAAGTGTCTTAGCCTTAGCTCCACTAGCATTTCTGCTGAAAGGAAAATAATCCTCTTCATTATTGGTTACAATATTAATTACCCCCACAAATGCATTGGCACCGTAAATGGTAGAAGCCGGACCATAAATCACTTCTACTCGCTTTACATTAATTACAGGAAACTGTTTACTGATCATGGCGGCATTGGACCATATTTCATTGCTTTCAACACCATCTACCAGCAGCAGGGTCCTTTCCGTCATCGTTGCAGAGCGATAGCCTCGCTGGTATACGGTAGAAAAAGTAATGCCAAAATTTCTTGATATATCAAATCCAGGTAGATCGTATAAAACTGATTCGATATCTTGATAGCCTCTATTTTGAATATCTTTTGCTGTAATAATTTGGATGGTAGCGGGCGCTAAATTGATATCTTCCGCCTTTTTAGAAACTGAAGAAATCAAGTTGGCACGCAACACTTGTCGAATATACAATACCTCCAACCTAAAACGAATAGGATCGTTTGCATAAGGTTCAAAATTATCTTGCAATAGCAGCAGCTTTTTGATGTTATTATCGGCTAACACTACAGAATCCTTTGCCAAATAACTCATCGAAAGCAAGCGGTATGCCTGAAATTTTTCGTTATAGTTATAACCATTTACGCTCAGGCACTTTTCTAGTGTAGTTACACACTCTTCGAAACGACCAATGGAATAGTAATCTCCAGCGGCATCCAGCGAGGATGCGCCACAATTATCTTGAGCCCTCACTGTTGCAAACGGTATTGCAAGTACGAAAAAAAAGGTCATCAAACGATTCAATAAAAACTTCGGCATACAATTATTTTTTACTCAAATTTTGGTATAAATCGGCCATCACAGGTTTCCAGGCAATTAAGCGGTTATCTTCACTACAGGAAATAAGCCACTGGGCATCTGCACTATATTGAAGCCCGTAAATCCATTTCGCGTGACCTTTCAAGGTTAACACATCTTCTGTATTCTTTTCACTAAATAAAGAACGAACATCAATCAATTTAATGGTCTGGTCTCCACTTCCACTTGCCAGTTGAAGACGACCTGTACTGACTTTAGCGAATCGAAGAGAATTTACACTCGACAAATGCAATGCAGGACTTACTTCCTTTTTGGTTTTGGTATCCCGAATCCATACACGCCCATCATAGGTTCCGGCAGCAAGAAATGCTTCGGAATCATCGACTGCCAGACTAATTATTTTAGAATTCACCTTAAAGGTATTGACTGCCGGCTGTCCCAGCTCCTGCCAACTGTTATACAAAGAAATCGTATTGCCAGAAGCAGTATACACATGCCCTGATTTTGTCATCAACATATCGGTGATATTGGAAGACTTAATCGTAAATGTTGGAGAAATAGTAGCCCCGATTTTATAATTGGTGATCCCTACATTACTTAACAATAAAAACCCGTCTGAACCAGTAAACACTAAGGCCCTTGCAAACCCTGCAAATGTAAATGCTGAAACCACCTTGAACTGACTAGCTGAAGAGATGTCTACTAAAAATCCATGTTCACTTGCAGTAAGTACCAACAATTTGGTACCATCCGCAGAGCAAGCTATTGTTCGGATAGGCTCATTAAAATTATAGCTTGCTTTTGACTGCCATCCACTTGCAGTCATATCAGCAGAAAGTAACATCCCTTGCTCATCACCAGAGAAAAAAGTAGAGGTAGCGGGTTTACCGCATACCACCCTCACCGGATACTTGTGTTGAAAAAATTGATTCCGCAACTGAAAGTCGTAGACCCAATTGGATTGAAGTGCGTTAAAGATGTCTGAATTTTGAATCGGTCCTTTGTTGTTAGCATTTAATTGATATGCTTCAATGGCCTTCAGCTTGCTTTGTTCTACCTTTTTTTCATTCAATAACAATAGGGACTCATAGGCAAGATTTCTACTTTCGGAAAGGTCCTTTAACCGGTTCGATGTCTTCTTTTCATCATTGGCTAGTTGCTCATTTGCATTAGCGAGGGCTGTCTGCTTTTGTGCGATAGTTTGCTGCTCCCGGGCCAGCTTTTCACTAACCTGAGCGGCTAATCGCTCCCTTTCTGCATTAGCCTGTTGCTGTTCCGCAATAGTCTTTTGCACAATAGCTTCCTGTCTGCTACGCTCTGCTTTTATTTTCTCTTTATCAGCAATGTTTTTTTGCTCAATGGCTGCCTCTCTACTCTTAACGGCAGACTGCTTTTCCATGACCGCCACTTCTTTACTTTGTTCCGCTTTTTTCCTTTCAACAACTGCCAAATGCTGACTTTGCTCGGCCTCAGAGGTTTTCTTTTGGGCGATGGTTGTTTGCGTGGCAGCTTCGATTTTGAGTTGATAGGCAATAAGGGCCAAAAATAAAGCAACCACTGCAACAAGCGACACTATGATTGCTACTCTTCTAACCCTACGTAGCCTGCGTTTTTGTAACTCCTCCTTATGCAGAATTTCCTGTTCAAATTGCTGTTTGCTATATTCTAGAAAGTGAATCGCCTTTTCATAAATACTGTTGTAGCGCTGGGCCCATATTTTGTTAGGTTGGTTTTCATTTTTCCAATTCCAAGCAACCTGCAATTCAGGGTCACGCCATAACCCACCCCTGCCCTCTTCATAGAGCACTGCTGCATCACTGAGTCGTATGTAAACCTGGGCGGATTCATTTTCGGTATCCACCCAAAGCATCAACTTCACCCATACCCGCATGATACTTTCATGAGATATATCAATAATGGAAGATTCAGTAAGTGGTATATTTTGTGGTGGCATTAAAAAAGCCCTGCCCTCTTTTCTAAATACTTCTATCACAGAGGAGACCTCAGCAAAACTGGCATTCGAAATTTGACACAACTCAGACATTCGGCTCGGACGCCGAATCCCCCTAGAATCAGATCCTTTATCGGTAAGCGTCTTAAAAATACTTTCACAAATCCTACGTTCCTTATCCGTGGTAAGTTCCGCATAAGCTTCCTCTGCATGCTGGGAAAGCGCATTTTGCATTGTACCAATCGCCTCGTAGTCAACAAAATCAATTTCAGTTCCCTTGTTCCCCTTCTTTTTCTTCCATAAGTCCCAGGTTCGCATCAATGAATGCTGAAGAATGGGTAACTGGTCTGGATTATCCCCTACATCATTCAAAAGCAAGTTCAATAATCTTTGACTAATCTTAGCATTGGCAACAGCAATTGGCCCTGTGATTGCCTCCTTGCGCTCTTCTCTTGTCATGCGAGGCACCAAGTAATTACCATCATTGATTGCCTCCGGTAACCCCCTAAACTCTGTACAGTCACTTAAAAAATCAGACCGCATCGTAAACACAATAAAGATGGGGAAATCTGTTTGGCTGGTAGCCTTTAACAACAGATTGATAAACGCAACTGAATCTCGTTTACCCTCCTTCGAATCTTGCTCGAATTTACTAAAACGGAAAATCTCTTCAAACTGATCGACCAGAATCAATAAGTTATTAGTTTTAGAAATACCGGATTGCTTATATGCTTCCACCAAACCATTGCTACTTCGTCGAAGCGTGCTTTCAGTCATTGCCCTTATAGTGCCAAGTTCCTCTCCGCTCTGCTCTTCATTTAAAACACCGGGGGTTACAATAGCCTGGGCCATATTTCCAATAGGATTATTCCCAGGCCTAAAAGAACATATGCGCCAAGAAGAACCAGCACCTGACATAAAACCACTTTGTAAAGATGGTATTAATCCAGATTTCACTAAGGAAGACTTACCACTTCCTGATGAACCTATTACAGCTATAAAACGAGTAGTTCTAAGCTTTGTAACCAATTCATCGACCTGTTTCTCTCTTCCAAAGAACAATATATCTTCATCTTCTTCAAAAGCACGTAAACCTGGAAACGGATTACTTATTGCAGTTTCATTAAACATAATTTGTCCTTATAATTTTGATAATAGCGATTTTAATAAGTCAACCGGAAATTCACCCATTCCGTTGATAACTTCGGAATCTTGAGATCTGAATCTTTCTTTCGAAATATTAGGTGCCCCAGCCAAATAGATTGCTTTTACATTTAAAGGATTTTCTCTTCCATATCCGCTGATCTTCAAAAAATCCCTGGTTTTAGAACGTAACCATATTTCATTGGCATTTCCAAAAAAGATAATGGCTGCATCACACATTTTAAGGTTTTCAATATGATCATTCCTTATTAGCGATTCATCCCCTTCAAAAATAGGTAATACAACCTCACAACCGTTTTCAAATAAAAAATCTTCCAGCGGCTTTATTTCATCAATATCCAATATGTCAGAAATAAGATAAATAATTCGTGACCCACTACTACTACTGGCTGAGACCTCTTTGGTTTCAATTTTTTTAACCTCCGCAGCTACCATGCTTTTTTTATTGGCCCGCTCAATAGAACTCAATTTGTCGCTCAATATTTCTTTAAAACTTTCAAGGGAACTTTGAATTAAATCTGCCCCCTCAATTCCTTCATTTCCTTCATTAAGCTTATTTACAAATGAAATTTGCCGCTCTTCCTTTGGATTAAATCCTTCAGGCAACCAAATTAGGCGTTGAAGTTTTCCAGCACTACTTGCAGCTGCTGCGACTTCATTTTGAATCTCAACAATTGATTTTAAAGTACCTTCCGGAACTAATCCATAACTCTCCCCCACCAAATGAACGGACAATTGCGCCTCACTAAGAAATGATTCAACATTTTGAATAAGTGAAGACTCTACAAATGGCAACTGTCTATCAGGATATATCTTATACCCACTATCTTGCAATTCACGACGAATACTATCCCTAAGTTCTTTGGTCTCAAAGCTAGACTCAGCTAGGTATACTTTTAAACCCTCTGCTTTTGACCCGGCACCTTCAGCTCCTGAAACACCGCCCGATCCGGCATCCAAACTCTCCAAATCCTCCAAAAACATAGCAATGTCATTGGCTAGATCATCCATTTTATCCCAATATAATTTCTCTGTTTGCTGACCTAGTTGTTGGGAAAATTCCTTCAATCTTCCGGTTGATGGATCAGAAGAATAGAATTCATAGCCCAGAATATTTCTGATACTCTCTGGATGCTGCTCAACTTTTAAAGGAGTTTTGATAACCTTAAAAACCCTTGCCTTATTGTTGATACTAAACCCGATGTTAGTTTTACAGACATCGTGAAATTCATTGGCTTCTTTTACACACCAGTCCGATTTAGCATAGCGGGGAGTAAGGATGGATATCATAATGGCTACCTGTGAAAACTGATCAACAATTTGCTGATCAAATATATGATTGCCTTGCAAATCAGGGTCCCGCCATATAATAGGCCTTCGTCCCAATAACTGAGATAACCGAATAGCCAATACCCTGTGAAATTCAGTAATCCATCCATTTTGAGATTCTACCAAAGGTTCATCATCAATATGTGCATAACTGATAAAAATATCTTTCTCAAATTTCATGGATAATTATAATTTATTAATTGACTTTTTTAATATTTGTACAAGTGGCAGCAACAGAAAAAGATTCAAATCCTTGTCCTTTTCTCCTTGAGTTAGATTTTCGTAAGGTATTAATTGATCATGTATTTTCATCACCTCTTTAACGATGTTTTTTTCTCTTTTATTTTGAGGAAATGGACCATATTGATAACTAAATACCAGCTTTTCGCTACTCCACCTATAATGTTCCAATTTCGCAAGCTTTGGATAAAATTTTACAATGTTTTCACGATTTGGAGGAGTACACCCTATTTCATTCAATACATACATTTTAACCTGAATATGGCGCGCTGCATAGCGATTCGATTCCTTTTTCCTATTATTTAGTACATTCCAATTTTTTCTGATTGTGGCACATTGCCTCAAATCAGACACTGAAGCGCCTGTCTTTTCTGAAAGGAAATCGAGAAAAGCTGATTCAAATTCCATTTCAGTAAAACTAAAATGGCTTTCTGGGAAAATAATAATATAACCACTTAATTCATCAATTATCTCTTGAGAAACTGTTAAGTTTAATTTTTCCTTGAGCATGGATTGGAATTCATAACAAACAGCATAATAAAAATTGATTACCCTGGAAATAACATCAATCAATTCCCCTTCTTCGATGATTCCCTTACCAGTGAAAGTATCTGATTTTCGTTTTACAAAATGTTGATTAAGCCCTTCGGATAATAATTTTTTTATCTGATTTTTTTGTAACGTACTATTGTTCATAAAATCAAAAATTTCACTTTCCTGAGGAAGCGAAACCACCATTGGCACTTGGGTTATACTTGAGGTACGATTATAAAGAAACTGCCTGAAAGCATTGGCTGTGTTAATCACCTTAGCATCAGCTGCCCCGAAAAAATAAGCCGCTTTTATTTTGCCAAGTTCCTCAATATTCGAATTAGACGAACAAAAATTTTCATGAAAATTTGCATTCAATAACTCAATCGGAATTAATTCAACAAATTCTCTATAAAAAGGATACAAGTATTTAAATTCTTGTAAAAAATCATTTGCATTTTTGTCGACCAAAAAGATTTTAAGCGGCTTATGATCATGATAATGGCTCAATATCACATTCTCCAATAAAAAAGCTTCTGCAGTTTTATCAAGTCCAACAACGGCTATGCTATTTTCGCAGTCTTGACTTCCTTCATTAAAATAGGCATGCGGCGGAAATTCATCATATATTTTCTGAGCAGCCATCTGTTCCAAATTGATTGCATGCAAATCGTAATTATCCTCAATATTATCAATATCAGAATAATCTTTAAGCACCCTTTTATTATGCTGGTCTTTGATATGAATAAATAGTTTCATTGCCTCATGGTCACTACTTTTTTTATTCAGATCAAAATCATACAAGCTAATTTGCCCGGCAATCTCAATATTTACTTCATCCTTATCATTTGCCAAAATACAAGCTCTCGATGTTGAAAGGCCAATCTTTTCAAGTGTTCTACTCTCAAATGGATTTGAATAAATTACAATACCTCCTGCATTAATAATCTCTTCGACAAAAGGAGATTCCCGATTGGTTTCAACCACTACTACCAAATATCCGTTTTCGAGCAGCTCTTTACTGATTCTAAAGCCTAGTGAATCAAGTGAAAAAACTATAATATGCCTTCTATAAAAAAACTTGATTTTATATACCACCAAAAACTCCCTGGCATGTTCAAAGAAAATTGAAAAAAGGCTTAGACCAACTAATAAGGCAGCGATGAATTTTGCAGCTAATATCAAACCAAGTGCAAAGGGGTTGGTAGGACCATCGGCCCACATTTGAGCATCTGCAGAATCGTTTAGTAAAAAAAAGTTAATTACTGAATATAAAACACCCCAAAAATGAAAATTTTTACCAAAATAAAGTGAGTACCCAAAAAACGCCAGCACAAATACCGACAATACAAGTATTGGATAAATAACAGGGGCTAGTTTTTTTAATTTCATAGAAACGCTCAGGAGATTTTAAATCAAATTCGAAGGTAATTCAAAATATGCAATAGCTTAATAATATATTTATATATATATAAATCGAAGCAATAAAAACGTTATAGTGAAAAATAATATCATATATAAAAATCTCACTTGAATTGGAAAATATTACCAATAATACATTTTAAATATATGATACAGACATCAACAGATCAAAATCTTCAACGCTCATTTTTTAATTTCAAACAAAATTTTTACTTTGTAACTTTAATTAAAAATAAAGCTAAAAACCAACGTATCATGGGCATATGGAACCAAGTGGCACAATATCTTTACCTAAAGAAAAAAGATCCCGCAGTACCTAACTCGCAGTTTGTAAAATATATGCATGGTATCAACCGGATCTCCATCCTGCTTTTTCTGGCGGCGATGGTAATCCTTGCCATCAAACTATTTAGAAAATAATCATGGATTTCAAGTGCTCAATGCTAAAGAATGGGGGCGATTATGTTTTTAAAAAACCATAGATGCTAGCGGCTGCATTGGCCGATGCATTTCCCCCTTGGCTCAATAAATATTTTAAGGCAGTATAATCTTCCTTTAGTTGCGATTGCTTCCCAGCATCGTATAAAATCTTTTTCAATTCGCTAGTAATATTTTGCTCCGTCAGTTGCTCCTGAATTAATTCCTTTACCACTTCCTTATTCATAATCAGGTTCACCAAACAGATGTATTGAATGGTAATAAGCCACTTGGCGATAAGAAAAGAAATCGCACTGCCTTTGTAACACACCACTTCGGGTACGCCAAATAAAGCGGTTTCAAGGGTGGCGGTTCCGCTGGTAACCAACGCTGCCTTTGCCTCCCGAAGCAAGCCATAGGTTTGATTGATTACCGCAGAAACATTTTGGTAAGGTGCCAACAATGCATCATAAAAATCATCTTCAATGCCAGGGGCCTTAGCCACTACAAAATGATAATCCGGGAAATGCTTTGCCGCTGAAAGCATAATGGGCAATTTGGTCAGTATTTCTTGTTTCCGGCTTCCAGGTAATATGGCAATGATTGGAATATTGATTGCTACACCGGAACTGGTTAAAAAGGAAGGAACAGTAGGTTCCGAAACTGGATGATTGGCTATGAACTCATCCACCACTTTTACCAAAGGATGCCCCACATATTCGACTTCAAAGCCCCATTTTTTATAAAAATCTTTTTCAAATGGTAAAATGACCAGCATTTTATCTACATTTTTTTTGATACCCCTCACTCTACTTTCCTTCCAAGCCCATACTTGGGGAGAAATGTAATAGATTACCCTTAACCCCTTTCGTTTAGCCCAGGCTGCTATTCTTAAATTAAAACCAGGATAATCGATTAGCACCAATGCATCGGGTTGATATTGGGTGATATCAGCTTTACAATCTGCTAGGTTTTTAAAAATAGTCCGCAGATTTTTTAGCACTTCTACAAATCCCATGAACGCCAACGCTGAGTAATGCTTTACCAAGTTGGCTCCTGCCGCTTGCATTTTATCGCCACCCCAACAGCGGATATCGGCATCCGTATCTAGCAGCTTGAGTTCCTTGATAAGGTTACTGCCATGCAAATCGCCACTGGCTTCCCCAGCTATAATATAATATTTCATTGTATACTTAAATTCAATGCAATTTAACTGAATTGGAGCCAGTCAACCAAAAAAGCCGGTAGTCCCATTAAAGAGGAACAAGACGAAATTACGGCAGTATACAAGCGCAAATAGCATAGGTAAATGATGATGGTAACTAATTTAAACTCATTGGTAGGGAATTTAATAGTATTTAATAAAAATCACATATAATAGTTATACTGCTAAGAAATAATGGTAACAAAAAAATAAACTTAACTTTGCAATGATATAATATTCAAGCAATAAAGGCTAAAGGTTGATTCTTATATAATAAATAGCTATTATAATCAAGAATTTATTTATTTTCAATAAGTATTCAGCTTTAGCAAACACTTTAAATCAAAGCGATGAGCAACAAAACACTTATAAACAAAGTATCGGCCTTTAAAACTGCAGAAAAACTAAAAGACGCAGATATTTATCCGTTTTTTCGTCCACTACAGTCTGACCAAGATACAGAAGTTATCATTGATGGCAAACGAGTGTTAATGTTTGGTTCAAACAGCTATCTAGGACTTACCAACCACCCCAGTGTAAAAGAAGCGGCAAAAAAGGCCATTGATAAATACGGAAGTGGCTGTGCAGGCTCACGTTTTTTGAACGGAACCCTAGATTTGCATTTGGAATTAGAGGAAGCCTTGGCCCAATTTGTAGGGAAAGAATCCGCGCTGGTTTTCAGTACTGGATACCAGGTCAATGTGGGAGTCATTTCAGCATTGGGTGGAAGAAATGATTTTTTGTTTTCGGATGAACTCAATCACGCCTGCATTATTGATGGTGCTCGCTTATCCTTTTCAAAACTATACAAATACGGACATGGTGACATGGCGCATTTGGAAAAACTATTGGCCAGCGTACCCATTGAATCCTTCAAAATAATTGCTACCGATGGTATTTTTAGTATGGAAGGCGATATCACCAAACTTAATGAAATCACGGAGCTGGCAAAAAAATACAATGCTACCGTTTTTGTAGATGACGCACATTCACTAGGGGTTCTAGGACCACAGGGTCAGGGAACCGCAGCACATTTCAACATTACCCACAAGGTAGATTTGATTATGGGCACTTTTAGTAAGTCGCTCGCTTCTATCGGAGGATTTATTGCAGCAGACAAAGTAGTGGTGGAATACTTGAAACACCATGCGCGCTCACTTATATTTAGTGCCAGTATCTCCCCTGCAGCGGCGGCTAGTGCACTAGCTTCTCTCAACGTACTCAAAGAAGAGCCCCAAAGAATTGAAAAACTTTGGAACAATACCAACTATGCACTGAATCTTTTTGCCAAGGCAGGTTTTGATATTGGAAAAACTGAGTCTCCTATTATCCCCATTTTTGTGAGAGACAATGAAAAAACTTTCTTGATGGCTAAAATGCTCATGGATGAGGGTATTTTTGTTAACCCAGTAGTTTCCCCTGCTGTTCATAGTGATGCGTCCATGATTCGCTTTTCGTTGATGTCAACGCATTCTTTAAAACAAATTGATTATGCGGTTGATAAAATAAAAAAAGTTGCTTTCAAACTCAAAGTCCCTCTGCTAAACCAAGAAAGAGCATGATTACTATAAAACAAGTTGCAACAAAGGCGGAATTAGCTGCTTTTATTGATTTCCCCCACAGCTTATTTGAAGGGGACAAAAACTATGTACCTGAATTGCATATTGCGCAAAGAGATGTATTAACGCCGGGCAAACACCCCTTTCACGACCACTCTACTATTCAATGTTTTCTAGCTTATCAAGACGGAAAAATTAGGGGACGAATAGCGGCCATCCAAAACAATAACCACAATAGTTTTGGCAACAAAAAAGATGGTTTTTTTGGCTTCCTCGATTTGTACAATGATGCCGCTGTTGCAGAAAAATTAATCACGGAAGCAAAAAATTGGTTGATAAGCAAGGGACTCAATACCATGATTGGACCTGTTAATCCCACTACCAATGACCCATCCGGTCTGTTGGTGGAAGGCTTTGACTCGCCTCCAGTGGCAATGATGACCTACAACAAACCTTACTATCTTGATCTGTTGACTGCAAATGGTTTTATAAAAAAATTCGACCTGCTAGCTTACGACCTTCCTACACAAACTGTTGATAAAAGGACTATTCAAT